>SKWO01000046.1 GCA_007128895.1 Gammaproteobacteria bacterium | reverse complement strand
GCCAGTGGGAGCGGGCGCGCAAGAAGGCGGCCGAACGGGCGCGCGACGTCGCTGCCGAGCTGCTCGACATCTACGCCCGGCGCGAGGCGCGTGGACGCGACGCCTTTGGCTTCGACAGCGAAGCGTACCGTGCCTTTGCCGCCGCCTTCCCGTTCGAGGAGACGCCCGACCAGCGCGACGCGATCAACGCGATCCTCGCCGACCTGCAGGGCAAACGACCGATGGACCGGCTGGTCTGCGGCGACGTCGGCTTCGGCAAGACCGAGGTGGCGATGCGCGCCGCCTTCGTTGCCGCCCACGCCGGCCGCCAGGTTGCCGTACTGGTGCCGACCACGCTGCTGGCGCGCCAGCATGCGGAGAACTTCCGCGATCGCTTCGCCGACTGGCCGCTGCGCATCGAGTCGCTGTCGCGCTTCTCCGGCAAGAAGGGGGTCGATGGCGTCCTCGACGGGCTGGCGCAGGGGACGGTCGATATCGTCATCGCCACCCACAAGCTGCTCTCCGAGTCGGTGCGCTTCAAGCGGCTGGGGCTGGTCATCATCGATGAGGAGCACCGCTTCGGCGTGCGTCAGAAGGAGCGGCTCAAGGCGCTGCGCGCCGAGGTCGACGTGCTCACCCTGACCGCGACGCCGATTCCGCGCACCCTCAACCTCTCCCTCTCCGGCCTGCGCGACCTCTCGGTCATCGCCACCCCGCCGGCGCGGCGGCTGGCGGTCAAGACCTTCGTCCACGAGCACGACCCGGCGGTGGTGCGCGAGGCGTGTCTGCGCGAGATCCGGCGCGGCGGCCAGATCTACTACCTGCACAACGATGTCGCCAGCATCGGGCGCACCGCCGATGCGCTGCGCGAACTGCTGCCCGAGGCGCGCATCGAGGTGGCCCACGGCCAGATGCGCGAACGCGAGCTGGAGCGGATCATGTCCGACTTCTACCACCAGCGCTTCCACATCCTCGTCTGCACCACGATCATCGAGTCGGGCATCGACATCCCCAGCGCCAACACCATTCTCATCGACCGCGCCGACAAGCTCGGCCTGGCCCAGCTCTACCAGCTGCGCGGCCGGGTCGGCCGCTCCCACCACCGCGCCTGGGCCTACCTCTTCGTGCCGTCACGCAAGGCGATGACCCCCGATGCAGTCAAGCGGCTCGACGCCATCGCCTCGATCGAGGCGCTCGGTGCCGGCTTCACCCTGGCCACCCACGACCTCGAGATCCGCGGTGCCGGCGAGCTGCTCGGGGAGGAGCAGAGCGGGCAGATGCACGAGGTCGGCTTCGACCTCTACGCCGATCTGCTGGAGCGCGCGGTCAAGGCGCTGCGCGAGGGTCGCCAGCCGGAGCTGGAGCGGCCGCTGGAGCACGGCTGCGAGGTCGACCTGCGCCTGAGCGCACTGATCCCCGACGACTACCTGCCCGACGTGCATACCCGTCTGGTCCTCTACAAGCGCATCGCCAGCGCCACCGACGCCGAGGCGCTGCGCGAGCTGCAAGTGGAGATGATCGACCGCTTCGGCCTGCTGCCGCCACCGGTCAAGCAGCTCTTCGAGATCACCCAACTCAAGCTCGCCGCCGTTCGCTTTGGCATCCGCAAGCTGGAACTGGGTGAAGCCGGTGGCCGGCTGCTCTTCGACGAACGGCCGAATGTCGACCCGCTCTCGGTGATCGAGCTGGTACAGCAGCAGCCGGCAACCTACCGCATGGAGGGAGGGGATCGACTGCGCATCACGGCGGCACTGCCCGAAGCGGCACAGCGCATCGCATTCGCTGAAAAGCTGCTGGCGGCTCTGCGCCGGGGCGACGATTAGATTTGCATCGTGTGGCAGCTTACTGAATACTATCGCGCCTGACAGGGCGCCCCAACGCCTTGCTACCTTCAGGAGACCATGAAAATGGCTGATACCGACAAGACCCAGAAGACGGCCGACGGCTACCGCGACTTCAAGCCCTACGAGGCCAAGGAAGGCGAGGAGTACATGAACCGCGAGCAGCTCGACCACTTCCGTGGCCTGCTGCAGGCGTGGAAACAGGAGCTGATGGAAGAGGTCGACCGTACCGTCCACCATATGAAGGACGACGCTGCGATCTTCCCGGATCCAAACGATCGGGCCACCCAGGAGACCGAGTTCAGCCTGGAACTGCGCACCCGCGACCGCGAGCGCAAACTGATCAAGAAGATCGACGAGGCGCTGCGCCACATCGACAGCGGTGACTACGGTTACTGCGAGGCGTGCGGCGTCGAGATCGGCATCCGCCGCCTCGAGGCACGACCGACCGCAACGCTCTGCTACGATTGCAAGACGCTCGACGAGATTCGCGAAAAGCAGATGGGGTAGCCCCCGTCGGTTCGATAGCCGACACCCCTGCCGTGCGGGGGCGCTTTGCCCCCTCCCCCACCGGCCCGCTGCATGCCGGCTCCCTGGTTGCTGCCGTCGGCAGCTTTCTGCACGCCCGCGCCCTGGGCGGCGAGTGGCTGCTGCGCATTGAAGACCTCGACACCCCTCGCTGCGTGGCCGGCGCCGACGACACCATCCGACGCCAGCTCGAAGCGTGCGCCCTGACCTGGGACGGAGAGGTGCTCTACCAGAGCCAGCGCCGCGAGGCGTATGCCGCCACGATCGCGCAGCTGCAGCACGATGGCCATCTCTACCCCTGCACCTGCTCGCGCCGCGAGATCACCGAACGCAGCCCCGACGGACGCTATCCCGGCACCTGCCGGCCACGCCAGCAGGTTGCCGCGGGTGAGCGCCACGCCCTGCGCCTGCGGACCCACCGGCCGGGCCGCCCCGACCAGCCCTGGCAGATCACCTTCCACGACCCGTGGCACGGGTGCATCACGCAGAATGTCGAGTGCGCCGTGGGTGACTTCGTCGTCTACCGCGCCGACGGCCTGCACGCCTATCAGCTCGCCGTGGTGGTCGACGACGCCTTTCAGGCGATCAGCCACGTCGTACGGGGCCACGACCTGCTCGACAACACCCCGCGCCAGATTGTGCTACAGCAGCTACTGGGCCTGCCGACACCGGCCTACGCCCACTTGCCTCTGCTGCTCGACCGACAGGGGCGCAAGCTGAGCAAGCAGGAGCAGGCGCCTCCTGTCGACCCTGACGCCCCGACCCCAGCCCTGCGGCTGGCCCTGCGTGCCCTCGGCTACCCTCCACCCGCCGAACTGGAAGCGGCGCCAGCGCCGCTCCTGATCGAATGGGCGCTGAACGCGTGGCGCGCTGACAACGGGACGTCGGTGCCCACCCACCCGACAACCGTGGCCTAAGTGCGCCGGCTGCGTTAGAATGGCGGCCGAGTGATCGTTGGGGGGGAGTGCCCGTGTTAGACAATGACGTTGCCCTGGTTGTCGACGACTCCAGCACGGTGCGACGTGTGGTGGTCAATATTCTGCGGGACTACCTGAACTGCCGGGATATCTTTCAGGCGGCCAACGGTACCGAGGCGATCAACCTGCTGGGCAAGCTGCCCCGCGTCGACTGGATCTTCTGCGACTGGGAGATGCCGGGCATGACCGGTGATCAGGTCTTGATGGAGATCCGCAAGAACCCACGCACCGCCAACATCCCCTTCATCATGATCACCACCCGCAGCGACCGCGACTCACTGGTCGCTGCCGTGCAGGCGGGCGCCACCTCCTATGTGGTCAAGCCGTTCAATGCCGCCACCCTGGTCAACAAGGTGCGCGCCGTGATCGGCCAGCTCGAACGGCGCAAGGCGGAGCGCTACAAGGTGCATGGTGAGCTTCCGGTTCACATCGAACTCGAAGGTCACAAGGGCCAAGGCGCCGAGCTGCTCGACATCTCGCTGACCGGGCTGCTCTGCATGACGCCGCAGCCGTTCAGCCGCCAAGTGGCCGTCTTCGATCAAGGTCAGGTTGTCCTTGGTGGGGAGCCCAGCCATTTCGACCCACTGACCATCCAGGCCGAGATCGTCCGCCTCGAGGCCGACCCCAACCATCCCGGACGTACCGACAAGATCCGTGTCGCCCTGCGCTTCCAGCCAATGGAAAAGGAGGCACGCACCCGCCTGGTCAGCCTCACCGAGCAGCTGCGCGCCGGCACCACCGTCAAATAATCCCAACCACCCCTTCCCTCTCGCGTTTCACGCACCACGCCGCACAGGAAAACCCTTGAACACAGAGACACCCGACTTTCGCGAACTCGGCCTGGCCGAACCGATCCTCACCGCCCTGGCCGAGACCGGCTACGAGCAGCCCACACCGATCCAGGCACGCAGCATCCCGATCCTGCTGGCCGGCCACGACCTGCTGGGCCAGGCCCAGACCGGCACCGGCAAGACGGCGGCCTTCGCCCTGCCGCTGCTCTCGCGCATCGACCCGCAGAACCGCACGGTGCAGGTGCTGGTACTGGCGCCGACGCGCGAACTGGCGATCCAGGTCGCCGAGGCGTTCCAGACCTACGCCCGCCACCTGCCCGGCTTCCACGTGCTGCCGATCTACGGTGGACAGGAGTACGGTACCCAACTGCGTCAGCTCAAGCGCGGCGCCCAGGTCGTCGTCGGTACCCCGGGCCGGGTCATGGACCACATGCGCCGTGGCAGTCTTGACCTGACCCAGCTGAGCGCACTGGTCCTCGACGAGGCCGACGAGATGCTGCGCATGGGCTTCATCGACGATGTCGAGTGGATTCTGGAACAGAGCCCGAAGACACGCCAGATCGCCCTCTTCTCGGCCACCATGCCGGAGGTGATCCGGCGCGTGGCGCGCAAGCACCTGCGTGAGGCCGAAGAGGTCAAGATCGCCGCCAAGACGACCACCGCCACCACCATCCGCCAGCGCTACTGGCGCGTCAGCGGGCTGCACAAGCTCGATGCCCTGACCCGCCTGCTCGAGACCGAGCCGTTCGATGCCGCTCTGGTCTTCGTACGCACCAAGACCGAGACGGTCGAACTGGCCGAGCGGCTGACAGCGCGCGGCTACGACTGCGAGGCGCTCAACGGCGACATCCCGCAGAAGCTGCGCGAACGCACGGTGGAGAAGCTCAAGCAAGGGCAGATCGACATCGTCATCGCCACTGATGTTGCCGCGCGCGGCCTCGATGTCGAACGCATCAGCCACGTCATCAACTACGACATCCCGCACGACACCGAGTCGTACGTCCACCGCATCGGCCGTACCGGCCGCGCCGGGCGTACCGGTGAAGCCATCCTCTTCGTGGCACCGCGCGAACAGCGCATGCTGCAGGCCATCGAACGGGCCACACGGCAGAAGATCGAGCCGATGAACGTGCCCACTGCCGGCGACGTCAATCTGCAGCGGGTCAGCCGCTTCAAGGAGCGCATCAGCACCGTGCTGGCCAGTGAGGAGCTGGACCTCTTCCTGCGTCTGATCACCGAGTACGAGCAGGAGTATGACACCGACCCGATCAGGATCGCCGCCGCGCTGGCCCATATTGCTCAGGGGGGCGCTCCACTGCTGCTGGATGAGGCCACCGAAACGGCCGCGAGCCAGCGGTCGGCGCGTAGCCACGAGGAGCGAGCAAGCAAGAAGACCCTGCACAGCCGCATGGGCAGCGATGAGGCGCTGCCGCTGAAGGACTTCCCCGAGGTCGAGATGACGCGCTACATCGCCGATGTCGGCTACCAGCATGGGGTCAAGCCGGGCAACATCGTCGGCGCGATCGCCAACGAGGCCGAGCTCGACAGCCAGTATATCGGCCATATCGAGATCTTCGACGACCACACCGCCGTCGACCTGCCCGCTGGCATGCCGCCCGAGATCCTCGCCCTGCTACGCAAGGCGCGGGTCTGCGGCCGCCCGCTCGGGCTGCGCCCTGCCGGTCAGAAGGGTGACACCCCGCCACCACGCAAGGGCAAACCGGGCGACAAGCGCGGCAAACCGGTCCACAAGGCCAACCGGGAGAAGAGCAAGCCTAAGGGCAGAAAGGGGTAAGCCGGACCGGCGAATGACGGCCATCCGCCGTCGTCCGCTGCGGACCTGCCGTGCATGGCTCAGAAACCGTGGTCGTGGTCGCGGAATTTGCGCATGTTGGCACGCCAAGCCGCACCCAAACCGCCGACGAACAAAAGAAAGACGGTGACCAGGCCGGCCTCAAATGCCAGTCGCCCCGGGTCGTCGAGCAGCTGCATCAGCTCCTCGGGCGAGAAGAAGCCGATAAAGAAGGGGGCGAAGGTCAGGCCGACCAGGCCGGAGACCAGGCTCATCAGCAGCATCGGCAGTTTCTGGTGGATGATGTGCTGTGTCAGGGTGCGCTGGTCGTCCAGCGAGCGCACCGCTGTGGGCAGGTGATCGTAGGGGCGTAACAGCAGATTGACCGTATAGTGGCCGCCCCCCGGCTGCTCCAGCGCGTACTGCTCGGCCAGTGCCGCAGCAGCATCCCGCTTCTTGTCGTACCAGCCCCGGCCCAGCTCGCGCACCCGCTGCGCTACCCCCTCGCGGGTCGAGGCACGCACCGTGCGCAGGTTGCCGAACAGACGCACCGGTTGACCGGTCAGCAGGATATCCTCGCCCACGGTCATATTGCCGCCGGGCTCTGTCTCTAGCGGAATATCGAGAAACTCGGCAAGCTCCTTCGGGTTCATGCTGCCCCGCCGCTTTTTGCCTGTGTCAGGCAGGATGCGCTGCAGTGTGACCGTGCCCTCGCCGAAGAGGGTATCCAGATGGGCCTTGAGACTACGCACGGGCACCTCGTAGCCGGTACGCAGGTGGGGGACCACGATGCATTGGCGCATGGCTCCAAGCGGATGGTGTTCGGCGTCGACAATGAAGCGCTCGCCCTCCGCCTGTAGCACGATAAATCGGCGCTCACGGCCATGGGCATGATAGAGCGGAGTCCTGTGCTCGTAGCGCTCCTGCAGCTCCCAGTAACCCGCCTCCATACCCGACAGCGGAGAGACGCGGGTCGGGGCCGGATCCAGTCGTCCCTCGATCTCGGTCACCCCTTGCGCGGCCGAGCGGACACGGGCAGCGGGAATAAGCGCCTTGTAACGCACGGCCCGAATACCGCGCAGCAGGTAGCGCAGCGGATGGAGGATCAGCAACAGACTCAGGAGGGCAACCAGAAGGCCCGCCAGCGCAAAGACCGCCATCAGCGCTGCCCTCCGCCACTGTCCTGCATGCGCTGCAGGATCTCTTCGGCTGTCAGCATCGGGTGCTGTCTGCCGGCCTCCAGGCGCGCCTGCCACTGGTCGAGCTCCAACGTGGCCAGTTTGTAGATGCCGGCCGGGGCCAGAACGGCCACCAGCAACCATAGCGGGGTGGGAAAGATCGACCAGCCAATGAGGCTGAACACGATGAAGAAGCCGATCACGAAGACCATCGTGGCCCTCATTCCGAGCCGCACACGCTGCGCCTGTTGCTGGAGATGTGGCGGCTTCATGGACGTGGGTAGGTCTTGACCTCGGCACTGTTGATGAGTGCGCGGTGATTGAGCAGTTCCCTTCCGATCAGGACCGGGTAAGTCATGTGACGGCGGTCGGTCAGGTTGAACTCGGCTTCGTATTCAATCGGCCCGACCAGCACTGGCAAACGGATGACATGGCGACGCTGTGAACCGGTGGAGGTGCGAACCGTGGTGACGCGCACGACCCGCCCCTCCAGCTGGGTGTATCGGATATCGTCATTGCTGTTGACCGCGCCGCGATGCCCACCCTGACGATGGGGAACACGAAAACGCACCCAGTCGTCACCGCCTCGGCGAAAGGTCTGGATATCGATCGCTGAGAGCGATGAGGTGGTGGCACCGGAGTCGATCAGCGCCGAGAGTGTCAGATCATGCGCCGGAAAGTGTGCCCATTCGTTACGACCGAGGATCGGCAGGCCATCGATGGCACAATCGTCCTGCGCAGGGGCAGGCTGGGCAACACGGGGTGAGGGCGCGCGCTGTGCAGCCGCGGCCGCCTCGAGGTACTCGCTGATATGCAGCGTGGCCTGCGGGTAGGTATCGGGCTCCATGGCACCGACCCAGATGGCGTAGCGGCCTGAGGCAGGGCTGGTGTAGGTGATGCCGGTCGCACTACTGCGGGTCGCCCGCCAGTCACCGTTCGGACTGCGCACCAGCAGCGAGGTGGGGCTCTGTGCCTCGACATAGAGGCGTAGCGGCAGCCCGCCATGGGTCTGGTAGTCCAGCACCACATCGGGCGCCTCGGCATGGCCGTAGCCGTAACGGCCGGAGACACCGGGGACCGTACTGATCGAGGTGGTGCCGCCGGCATCCAGCACCACGCTGGTCGGGTCCTCGGGAAACCCCATCTCCAGCGAGATCGTGCCGTATGTCGGGGTACCATCGTAGTCGAACGCAACAGCGGCGCCAGTGGCCAATAGCACGCCCAGCAGCACAAGGACGGCAAGGCGTAAGGGAGTGAAGTGGTGCGGGGCTAGCATGGGGCTCCTTGGACGCTGCGGTTATCGATCATGGTGAGAATAGTGGTGACGACCTTGTCCTACCCCCTACTGGAGCGTCTTGAGATATTCGATTACATCTGACCTGTCACTTTCCCTCGGGAGCTTGAAGGTCATGCGTGAACGTGCATTTCCATGGCCGGTTACCTCACGCAGAAAGACGGTCGGGTCTTCCAGATACAAATCGAGGTTCGCGTCGTCCCACGCGAAGCCGGTGGCAACGGCCCGGCGATAGTCGGGCGAGTAGTTGAAGCCCCTCCTCTGCCCCGGACCATTAGCGACCACCGACCACAGATTGGGGCCGACCCGGTTGGCGCCACCTTCTTGAAAGGTGTGGCAGGCGGCGCAGCGGGTCTTGCTGATTTGTTCGCCCCTTTGCGCATCCCCACCCCAAACCGGGGTGGCCACCAGCGCAGCGAGGAGGAGCGTGATCAGATTCCGTGGTATCGCCATCGTCTTATCCTTACTTAGATGTCTATAAAAACAAGGTTGCGCCGCATGATCTATCATTACTCTTGGAGTGCCCAGCGGTTCGGCAGGCCATTGCGTGGTGAACATAGGGTTACAAAGTCCTGGCGTGATTGCAAACATAGCCTTGCGGGGCTTTCACCTTGACGCGTATGGAACTGCCGTCTAGTATTGATTTGGAATTAGTATAAATTCATAGCCAAACAGGAGTGAATCATGAGCAGCCAGCCACACAGCGAAGGCAAATGTCCCGTCATGCACGGCAGTCGTACCCAGCGCGCCGGTGGAGGGGGTGGCGCTCAGGACTGGTGGCCGGAGCAGCTCAACCTGTCGATCCTCCACCAGCACCCTCCGGCAGCTAGCCCGACCGGCGCCGATTTCAACTACGCCAAGGCCTTCAAACAGCTCGATCTGAAGGCGGTCAAGCACGATCTGGCGGCAGTGATGACCGATTCCCAGCCGTGGTGGCCGGCCGACTACGGCCACTACGGCCCGCTCATGGTGCGCATGGCGTGGCACTCTGCCGGCACCTACCGCACGGCCGACGGTCGCGGCGGCGCCTCCACCGGCAACCAGCGTTTTGCCCCGGTCAACAGCTGGCCCGACAACGCCAATCTGGACAAGGCCCGGCGCCTGCTCTGGCCGATCAAGAAGAAGTACGGTCACCGGCTCTCCTGGGCCGACCTCTACATCCTCGCCGGGAATGTCGCCATCGAGACGATGGGGCTGAAGACCTTCGGCTTCGGTGGCGGCCGCGAGGATATCTGGGCCCCGGAGGAGGACATCTACTGGGGGGCCGAGGACGAGTGGCTGGGCAACCGCCGTTACAGCGGTGAACGAGAGCTGGAGAACCCGCTGGCCGCGGTCCAGATGGGGCTGATCTACGTCAACCCGGAGGGCCCGGACGGCCACCCCGACCCGCTCGCCTCGGCGCGCGATATTCGCGAGACCTTCCGGCGCATGGGCATGGACGACTACGAGACGGTGGCCCTGACCGCCGGTGGCCACACCTTCGGCAAGGCGCACGGCGCCGGCGATGCGGCACTGGTCGGCCCGGAGCCGGAAGCAGCGCCACTCGAGGCGATGGGCTTTGGCTGGCAAAGCAGCCACGGCAGCGGCATGGGCCGTGACACCATCACCAGCGGCATCGAAGGGGCGTGGACCCCCAACCCGATCCAGTGGGACATGGGTTACTTCGATGTTCTCTTTGGCTACGACTGGGAGCTGAGCAAGAGCCCGGCCGGTGCCCATCAGTGGGTGCCGAAGAACCTGGCCGAGAAGGACAAGGCACCGGATGCCGAGGACCCCGCCATCCGGGTCGGCATCATGATGACCACCGCCGACATGGCGATGCGCGAGGATCCCGACTACCGCAAGATCTCCGAGCACTTCCACAAAAACCCGGAGGAGTTCGCCGACGCCTTCGCCCGCGCCTGGTTCAAGCTGACCCACCGCGACATGGGGCCGAAGTCACGCTACCTTGGCCCGGAGGTCCCCGAGGAGACCCTGCTCTGGCAAGACCCGCTGCCCCCGGTCGACCACGTTCTGATCGACCGCCAGGACGCCCAGCGCTTGAAGCAGGCGATCCTCGACACCGGCCTCTCGGTGGCCGAGCTGGTCGCCACTGCCTGGTGTTCGGCCGCCACCTTCCGTGGCTCCGACAAGCGCGGTGGCGCCAATGGCGCGCGCATCCGTCTGGCCCCGCAGCGGGAGTGGGAGGCCCATGAGCCGGCCCAGCTGGCGCGTGTACTGGCGGCGCTGGAGCAGGTACAGGCCGAGTTCAACGGCGCCCAGCAGGGCGACAAGCGCGTCTCGCTGGCCGACCTGATCGTCCTCGGCGGCGCCGCGGCGATCGAGAAGGCGGCGGCCGAGGCCGGTACGCCGATCGAAGTGCCATTCACCCCGGGTCGCACCGATGCCAGCCAGGAGCAGACCGACGTCGATTCATTCGAGTGGCTCAAGCCGGAGGCGGACGGCTTCCGCAACTACCGCCGTGCCCGCTTCACCGTCTCGGACGAGGAGATGCTGGTCGACAAGGCGCAACTGCTCGGCCTCTCCGCCCCGGAGATGACTG
>SKWO01000041.1 GCA_007128895.1 Gammaproteobacteria bacterium | reverse complement strand
CGCTGGCGATCGGCTTCAGCGCAGCGGTAGCGTAACCGGCCCGGTGCCAGCCCCGCGCCAGCCCCATCGAGACCCAGGTCTTGCCGATACCGGTATCGGTACCCGTGACGAAACAGCCGGTGGTCATCGGTGCCTTCCTCCTATCTTCTCAATATCGATGCGTTGCTCATGCAGGTTCGCGCGCGGGTGCGGTTCGGCTGCCCAGGCGTGGCCGTAGATCACCTCGTAGCTGGCCGGCAGGCCGGCCGGGGTGCGCAGCGTCTCATAGGCCTGTGTCATCGCCTGCAGGCGTGTACGGGTGGTCAGCCCGCGCGGGCGGTCGCGATGGGCATTGCGTGCGCCGAGCCCCTTGAGGTCGGCCATCAGGCTGGCGACGTTGGGGTAGTCGAGGCGCAGGCGATCGACATCGACCACGGTGTTGGCAAAGCCGGCCGCAGCGACGGCGTCGCCGATCGCGTGCAGCGGGTGAAAGTCGATCAGGTGGGGGCGGGGGTCGACCGTCTGCCAACTGGTCCGCAGCTCATGCAGGGTGTCGGGCCCGAAGGTGGCGAAGTGGAGCAGGCCGCCCGGCCGCAGCACGCGGCGGCACTCGCCGAACAGGCGCGTCAGGTCGCCGCACCACTGGAAGGCGAGGCTGGAAAAGAGCAGGTCGCAACTGGCGTCGGCCAGCGGCAGCGCCTCGGCGTCGGCGCAGAGCACGTGGTCGCGGCCGCGCCAGCGGCGCCAGCGCGAGGTCTGCCGGCGCGCGGCGTGGGCCATCTCCGGCGCCAGATCGAGGGCGATGCGCTCGGCCTTGGGGTAGCGGCGTCCCAGCTCGGGCAGGGCGTGGCCGGTCCCGGTGCCGATGTCGACCAGCCGGCGCGGGGCGATGGACAGGCCGTCGAGCGCAGCCAGCAGCCGTTCGCGTACCTCCCGCTGCAGCGAGGCGAAGCGGTCGTACGCGGGGCTGGCGCGCCCGAAGTTGCGCCGTACCTGGCGCTTGTCGGGGCCGTGCTCAGCCATGCTCGAACCGCTCGATGCAGGCGGCAAAGCCGTCTGGGTCGGAGAGGAAGGGGGCGTGGCCGGCCCGGTTGAAGAGCTGTACCTGCGCCTGCGCCATCAGGGCGGCGGCCTGCTCGAGTGCCTGTGGCGGGATCAGGCGGTCGCGACTGCCGCCAACCCACAGTGCGGGTGGCTGGAGGTGGGGCAGATCGGCGCGCAGGTCGCAGTCGCGCAGGATGGCCAGCCCGCTGACCAGCGCCTCCGGCAGCGGTGGCCAGGCGGCGAGTCGCTGGCGCAGGTCGCGCAGCACCGCGCGCCCCTCGCTGTCACCCCGGGCCTGCAGGCCGATGAAGCGGCGCAGGGTCTCTTCAAAATCGCCTTCGAGTTCGTGGGCGAAGGCGGCCAGGCTCTCCGGACGCATCGCCCAGGGCCATGTGTCACGGTGGGTAAAGCAGGGCGTGGTGGCGACTAGCGCCATGCGGCTGACCCGCTGCGGGTGGCGCCGGGCCAGCCGCTGCACGGCCAGCCCGCCGAGTGACCAGCCGACCCAGAGTGCCGGCTCGGTGACCGTCTCGACCAGGGCGTCGGCCAGTTCGTCGAGGTCGAACGGCCCGTTGAAGCCGGAGCGGCCGTGGCCGGGCAGGTCGACCGTCACGACCCGGTGCTGTGCGGCGAGCCGCTCGACCACCGGTTGCCAGACGCCGCTGTGCAGCCCCCAGCCGTGGACCAGAACGCGGGTTGGGCCGTGGCCGTGCGTGTTGGCGTGCAGCTTCATGGCACGACCTCGGCCAGCGCCTCGAGCAGGCGGTCGACATGGGCCTCGCTGTGGCGGGCGCTGAAGGTGATGCGCAGCCGGGCGCTGCCGTCGGGCACCGTGGGTGGCCGCACGGCGGGGACCAGCAGCCCGGCCCGGCGCAGCTGATCGGCGCACTGCACGGCGCGCTCGGCGCTGCCCAGCACGAGCGGCTGGATCGGGGTGGTCGAGGGCAGCAGCTCAAGGCCCAGCGACTCGGCGCCGCGGCGAAAGCGTGTGATCAGGTTGGCGAGGTGGTCGCGGCGCCAGCCCTCGGCGCGCGCCAGGCGCACGGCGGCACGGGTCGCCTCGGCCAGTGCCGCCGGGGGGGCGGTGGTGAAGAGGTAGCTGCGGGCGAACTGGAGCACCGTCTCGATCAGCGTCTCATGGCCGGCGACAAAGGCGCCGAAGGTGCCCAGCGCCTTGCCGAGGGTGCCGACCTGGGCGATCAGTGGGTCGCTGGCGACGCCGCAGGCGGCCAGGCTGCCGGCCCCCTCCCGGCCGATGACGCCGAGGGCGTGGGCGTCGTCGACGATCAGGCCGGCACCGTGGGTCTGGCAGATTTGGGCCAGCGTCGGCAGGGGGGCGATGTCGCCGTCCATGCTGAAGACGCCGTCGGTGGCGACCAGCCGCAGCGGCTGGGTGCTCTGTGTCAGGCGCCGGGCGAGGTCGTCGGGGTCGGCGTGGTCGTAGCGCACCAGACGGCGCCGACTGAGCAGGGCGCCATCGAGCAGTGAGGCGTGGTTGAGGCGGTCCTCGAAGAGGATGCACGCCTCGCCGGCCAGCGCGGTGAGGACGCCGATGTTGGCCATGTAGCCGGTGGAGAAGAGCAGGGCGCGGGGCTGGCCGGTCCAGTCGGCCAGCTCCTCTTCCAGGGCGTGGTGGGCGCGGGTGTGGCCGTCGATCAGGTGGGCGGCGCCGCTGCCGGCACCCCAGCGTTCGATGCCGAGGTGGAAGGCGCGCGCCACCGCCGGGTGGTCGGCCAGACCGAGGTAGTCGTTGGAGCAGAAGGTCAGCAGCGCTTCGCCGTCGATCACCCGCTCCACCCCGGCCGGCCCTTCGGCGATCCGGCGCTGGCGGTGGAGGCCGTCGGCGTGGCGGCGGGCCAGCCGCGCGTGCAGAGCCTCGAGCAGCGACATGGCCGCCTCAGGCGGTGGCTCGATCGGGTTCGGCGCAGCGCCGTTCGCCGCTGCCGGTCAGGGTCAGGCCGAGGCGGGCGAAGAGGTCGCTGTCGGCGCCGGGCGCCGCATTGCCCGCAGTGAGCAGCTTCTCGCCGGAGAAGATCGAGTTGGCTCCGGCCAGGAAGCAGAGGGTCTGCAGGGCATCGCTCATCGACTCGCGCCCGGCCGAGAGGCGGACATGCGAGCCGGGCAGGACGATGCGCGCCACGGCGATGGTGCGCACGAACTCGAGCTCGTCGAGGTCGGCGGCATCGGCCAGCGGCGTCCCTTCGACCCGGATCAGCCGGTTGACCGGCACGCTCTCCGGGTGGACCGGCAGGTTGGCCAGCGCGGCGATCAGCCCGGCCCGGTCGCGGCGCGACTCACCCATGCCGACGATGCCGCCGCAGCAGACCTTCAGCCCGGCCTCGCGCACATGGTGCAGCGTCTCGATGCGGTCGTCGAAGGTGCGCGTGGTGATCACCTCGCCGTAGAACTCCGGCGAGGTGTCGAGGTTGTGGTTGTAGTAGTCGAGCCCGGCCGCCTTCAGTTGGCGCGCCTGCTCCGGGGTCAGCATGCCCAAGGTGACGCAGCTCTCCATGCCCAGCTCGCCGACCCGGCGCACCATCTCCAGTACCTTGGGAAAGTCGCGCGGCGAGGGGGTGCGCCACGCCGCGCCCATGCAGAAGCGGTTGGCGCCGCTGGCCTGGGCGGCGCGTGCCTGGGCGACCACCTGCTCGACATCGAGCAGCGGCTCGCGCGCCACTTCGCCCGCGTGGCGTGCGCTCTGTGGGCAGTAGCCGCAGTCCTCGGGGCAGGCGCCGGTCTTGATGCTGAGCAGTTGGCTGACCTGGATCTGGTTGGGGTCGAAGTGGGCGCGGTGCACGCACTGGGCGCGGTAGAGCAGATCGAGGAAGGGCAGCTGGAAGAGGGCTTCGATCTCCTCCACGCGCCAGTCGTGGCGGGTCGCCTTGTCGGCCGGGGTTGAATTAGGCATTATAAAAGCGGTTTATGAGCGATGCCGCCCGGCATCGGGGAGAACCATCTTAGATGACCGGTCGAAGGTGTCAACTGTCGCGCATGCAGGCGCTGCTCAACGCCCTCGTGCCGCACCGCTGTGCCCTGTGTGGCGCGCGAGCCGATGCGGTGCTGTGCCCGGCGTGTCGGGCCGAGCTGCCGCGCAACCACCACCCCTGCCCGCGCTGTGCGCTGCCGCTCGCGGCACCACAGGCGCACTGTCCCGACTGCAGCGGTCAGGTGCGGCCCTATGTGCGGGCGGTCAGCCCGCTGCGCTATCGGCAGCCGGTCGCCTGGTTGGTTACACGGCTCAAGTTCGATGGCCAGCTGCGCCTGGCCGAGGCGTTGGCGGCACCCTTGCTGGAGGTGCTGACGCAACGCGAGGCGCCGTTGCCGGAGGTGGTGGTGCCGGTGCCGCTGCATCCGCAGCGGCTGCGCCAGCGAGGCTTCAACCAGGCCATGGAGATCGCCCGACCGCTGGCGCGCCGGCTGGGGTTGGTGCTGGATGGTACGGCGTGTCGGCGGCTGCGTCCGACCACGGCACAGACCGGGCTCGACGCCGCCGGTCGACGGCGCAACGTGGCCGGTGCCTTCGCCGTCTCGCCACGGCTGGCCGGCCGCTCGGTGGCCCTGGTGGACGACGTGATGACGACCGGCAGCACCGTCCACGCCGTGGCCGATGCCCTGTGTCGAGCCGGGGTGGCACAGGTCGAGGTGTGGACCGCAGCCCGCGCCGAACGGGCCTGAGCCGGTCTTACTCCTCCAAGTAAGTGTAGCCGCGCAGCCCGGCCTCCAGCTCGTCGAGGCAGGCGCGCCGTGCCTCGGCCGAGAGGTTGGCGCTGGCGGTGCGTTCGCGGAAGATGCCCAGCAGCTCGTTGCTGTTGAAGTGGACGTAGCGCAGCACCGAGTCGACCGTGTCGCCGCGCTGGGCATGGCGCAGGCGGTGGCCGTCGGCGGTCAGCTCGATGTCGACCGAGTCGGTGTCGCCGAAGAGGTTGTGCATGTCGCCGAGGATCTCCTGGTAGGCGCCGACCAGAAAGAAGCCGAGCAGGTAGGGCTCGCCCGGCTGCAGCGGATGCAGCGGCAGGCTCGGCTCGACCCCTTCGCCATCCACGTAATGGTCGATGCGACCGTCCGAGTCGCAGGTGATGTCCTGCAGCACGGCGCGACGGGTCGGTGGCTGATCGAGGCGGTGCAGCGGCACGATGGGGAAGATCTGCGCGATGCCCCAGACATCGGGCATCGACTGGAACAGCGAGAAGTTGCAGAAGTACTTGTCGGCCAGCTTCTCGTCCAGCTCGTCGACCACCTCGCGCTGGCTGCGCCGGGTCTGCGACAGCAGCGCCCGCACCCGTGCGCAGATGGCGAAGTAGAACGCTTCGGCGCGGGCCCGTTCGTGCAGGCCGATGACGCCGTGCAGATACATGCCGTGCGCCTCGCCCAGCCCGTGCACCGCGTCGTGGTACGCCTCCACCGCCGTGCGCGCGTCGGTGTCGGTGGCGGCGACATCGTCCAGCACGCGGGCCAGGTCGTGGACCACCGGCGACTCCGCCGTCTCGGGTGGCTCCGGGCGCTGGTCCGAGATCGCCTCGTGGTCGATGACATTGGTGATCAGCACCGCGTGGTGGGCAGTCAGCGCGCGGCCTGACTCGGTGACCACATGGGGGTGGGGCAGCCCCTGCTGCTGACAGACTTCGAGCAGGGCGTGGACCACGTTGTTGGCATACTCTTGCACGCTGTAGTTCATCGAGCAGAAGCTGCGCGAGCGGGTGCCCTCGTAGTCGACCCCGAGACCGCCGCCGACATCGACGATCTCCAGCGGCGCGCCGAGGCGGCGCAGCTCGGCGTAGTAGCGGGCGCACTCGCGCATGCCGCGCTGGATGTCGCGGATGTTGGCGATCTGGGAGCCGAGGTGAAAGTGGAGCAGGCGCAGGCTGTCGAGCAGCCCCTCGCCGCGCAGCCGTTCGATCACCTCCAGCACCTGGGCGGCGCCGAGGCCGAACTTCGACTTCTCGCCACCGGTGTTCTGCCACTTGCCGGCGCCGATCGAGGCCAGCCGCACGCGGATGCCGAGCAGCGGTGTGACGCCGAGCGCGCGCGCCTGGGCCATGACCAGGTCGAGTTCGGAGAGCTTTTCGATGACGATGTGCACGCGCAGGCCAAGGCGCAGGCCGATCAGCGCCAGGCGGATGTATTCGCGGTCCTTGTAGCCGTTGCAGACCACCAGTCCGCCCGGGCGGGTGAGGGCGAGCACGGCGAGCAACTCCGGCTTGGAGCCGGCCTCCAGCCCCACCCCGTCGCCACCGGCAGCGAGCAGCTCCTCGACCACGCTGCGCTGCTGGTTGACCTTGATCGGATAGACCGCGGTATAGCCCCCGGTGAAGTGGTCTGCCGCCATCGCCGTGGCAAAGGCCTGCTGCAGCGTGGTGATGCGATCGTGCAGGATGTCGGTGAAGCGCGCCAGCACCGGCAGGGTCAGCCCGGCGGCGCGCAGCTCGGCGGCCAGTTGGTGGAGGTCGATGCTGCGCTGGCCGCGGTCGGGCAGGGCGAGCAGGTGGCCGTTCGCACCGACATCGAAGTAACCACCGCTCCAGTGGGCGATGTTGTAGGTCTCGCGGGCGGCGTCGATCGACCAGTCGTTCATCGCGGTCGGGCTCCGTGGCAGAGTGGGTCGGGCCTGAAATGATAACGCAAAGCCGCCGCTGTCGCGCCGCCCGCTGTCATGGAAATTGAAAGGGGGGTGGCGTATGATTCTGCCGTATCGACCGGATCTGGGAGGTGAGAGTCATGGGAGAGTGGATCGTACTGGCCGTCATTCTCGGCCTGGTGGTGTGGGTTGTCCTCATCTACAACAAGCTGGTGACGCTGCGTAACGCCTTTCGCAACGCCTTTGCCCAGATCGATGTGCAGCTGACCCGGCGCCACGATTTGATCCCCAACCTGGTGGAGACGGCCAAGGGCTACATGGCGCATGAGCGCGAGACGCTCGAGGCGGTCATTCAGGCACGCAACCAGGCTGCCAGCAGCCTCAAGCAGGCGGCGGCCGATCCGACCAACCTGGTTGCCATCGGCCAGCTCGGCGAGGCCGAAGGGATGCTGGCCGGCACCCTGGGGCGGCTCTTTGCCCTCTCCGAGGCCTACCCGGACCTGAAGGCCAATCAGAACATGATGCAGCTCTCCGAGGAGCTGACGGCGACCGAGAACCGGGTCGCCTTTGCCCGTCAGGCGTACAACGACGCGGTGATGGTCTACAACAACGCGCGCGAGGTGGTGCCCAACAACTTTATCGCCGGGCCGTTCGGTTTCGTCGCCCAGCCGCTGCTGGAGATCGAGAACGTGGCCATGCGTGCGGTACCCAAGGTCTCGTTCTGAGCGGTCTGAATGAGCAGCTTCTTCGCCCGGCAACAGCAGGCGCGCCGTAACAGCAAACTGCTGGTGGCGCTCTTTCTCCTCACCGTGGTGGCGATTATCGTGGTGATCAATGCCGTGGTGCTGGCCATCGCCGGGGTCAGCCACGACCCCTACAGCGGCGAGGTGGCGATGCAGTGGGATGCCAACCTGTTGCGCCAGAATCTGGCGCTGATCGGCTGGACCACCCTCGGCGTCGGCGGCCTGATCGGTCTGGCCACCCTCTATCGGGTCAGCACCCTGAGCAGCGGTGGTGGCGGTGAGGTGGCCCGGCTGCTGGGCGGTACCCGGGTCGATGCCGAGAGCGCCGACCCGAGCCTGCGCCGACTCTACAACGTGGTCGAGGAGATGGCCCTGGCCTCCGGCATCCCGGTGCCGGAGGTCTATGTGCTGGAGCAGGAGTCCGGCATCAACGCCTTTGCCGCCGGTTTCTCCACCAGCGACGCTGCCGTGGCGGTGACCCGGGGCGCCCTCGACGGCCTCAGCCGAGACGAGCTGCAGGGAGTGATCGCGCACGAGTTCAGCCATGTCTTCAACGGCGACATGCGTCTGAACATGCGCCTGATGGGCGTCCTCTTCGGCATTCTGGTGATCGCCCTGATCGGACGCATCCTGATGCGGGTCGGTGTCATGTCCGGGCGCGGCTCCTCGCGTAACGGCGGGGGAGCGGCCGCCGGCCTGATGTTCGGCGGATTGGTGGTAATGGCGGTCGGTTACATCGGCCTGTTGGGTGCCAACCTGATCAAGGCGGCGGTCTCGCGCCAGCGCGAGTACCTGGCCGACGCCTCGGCGGTCCAATTCACCCGCTTCCCCGACGGCATCGCCGGCGCATTGAAGAAGATCGGTGGTTACGAGCAGGGTTCGCGACTGCAGACCGCCGAGGTCGAGGAGGTCAGCCACATGCTCTTTGCCAACGGCCTCTCCGGCAGCGCCTTCGCCGGGCTGTTGGCGACCCACCCCCCGCTGGAGCGCCGCATCCGAGCGATCGACCCCCGTTTTGATCCGGCCGACTACGCCCGCGCCGAGCAGGACCGGGCCGCCGCCGCCAGCCGCATCGGAGCCGCCGCTGCCGGCTTTGCCGGAGCGGGCGCGGCGGCAGTACCGGTCGCGGATGAATTCGCCATTCAGCCCTCGGAAGTCGTCGCTGCGGTCGGGCAGCTCGACGAGCGCCGTCTGCTGGATGCGGCCAGTCTGCACGCCGCCATCCCGCCCCCGTTGCTGGAGACGGCACACAGCCCGGAGCGGGCCACCCTGTTGATCTGCGCCCTGCTGCTGAACGACGACGCCCAGTGGCATGGCCCCCAGTTGGCGCTGATCGGCGAACAGCTGGGCGACGCCGCCGTTGCCGAGGTGAGCCGGCTGCACGCCGAGCTGGCCGAGCTGGGATTGCGCTTTCGCCTGCCGCTGTTTGATATCGCCTTCCCGGCGCTGCGCCATCAGAGCGTGGAGGTGAGCCAGCGTCTGCGCACCCTGGCCGCGCGACTGATCGAGGTCGACGGCAAGGTCGATATCTACGAGTACGCCCTCTCGCGGCTTCTGGAACGGCAGCTGGAAGAGGCCGGCCGGCCGGGCGCACGGCGGCCATCGGAGTTGCGCCTGATCGACTGCACGGCCGACCTCGATGCCCTCTTTGCCCTGATGGGGCGGGTTGGCCACGCCTCGGAGCGGGGTGCGCGTGACGCCTGTCAGCGCGGTCTGGCCCAGCTGCTGCCCGCCTCACCCTTCACCTGTGCCGCCCCGGACGGGTGGGATGAGCCGTGGCCGCAGGTGCTGGATCGGGCGCTGGCACGGCTCGATCGGCTGCCCTTCACCATCAAGGAGGGGCTGGTCGAGGCGCTGGTGGCGACCGTGCTGCACAATGGTCGGGTCAATCTGCGTGAGGCGGAGCTGTTGCGCACCGTCTGCGCCCTGCTGCACTGCCCGCTCCCCCTCTTTCCCGGGAACCAACCCGCCGCGTGAGCGCTCTATGAATGGGTAGGTGCCCGTGCCGCACTGCATCCATCGACCAGGAGGCTTGTACCATGGCGACCCGTACCGCTCTCATCCTTTTCCTCTCCTTGTTCCTGCTGGCCACCCCGGCCCTGGCCGACCGCTACGACCGCGGTGAGGCGGCCTATGTCAGCGGTGACTATGACGCTGCACGGGAGCACTTCCATCCATTGGCCGAAGCAGGTGATCCTCGAGCCCAGTTTCGTCTCGGCATGATGGCCGAGTGGGGGCAGGGCATGCGCCCCGACTTTACCGAAGCCGTGCGCTGGTACCGCCTCGCCGCCGAGCAGGGTGAGCGCAATGCCCAGTTCACCCTCGGCTTCATGTACGGCTCCGGTACCGGCGTGCGCCCAGACCCGGTACAGGCGTGGGCGTGGTTCGAGCTGGCCGCCCGCCAGGGCGATAGCGAGGCGGCCGACTTCCGTGACGCCACCGCCGGCCGACTCGGCGCCGAGGAGCTCGATTCTGCCCGCCAGTTGGCCCAGACCCTGCTGGCCAGTCGCTGATTCGTCACCCTGCTGGTGGTACAATCGTCGCCCGTTCAGCCCCATCCATCCAAAAGAGGCGCACCCATGCTCAACCCCCAGGAGTGGTACACCGAGATCCACGGCGACGACGGCACCGCCTTCTCGCTCAAGCACAGCGGCAAGCTGCACGAGGAGCAGTCGGCGTACCAGACCATCGCGGTCTATCAGACCGAGCGGTTCGGCCGCCTGATGACGATCGACGGACTGGTCATGCTGACCGACCGCGACAACTTCATCTACCACGAGATGATGAGCCACCCGGCGCTGTTCAGCCACGACCGGCCAAAGCGGGTGGTGGTCATTGGAGGCGGTGATTGCGGCACCCTGCGCGAGGTGCTGCGCCACGACGGTGTCGAGTGCTGCGAGCAGGTCGAGATCGACGAGCAGGTAACCCGGGTGGCCGAGCAGTACTTTCCCGAGTTGTGCGAGGCCAATGGCGACCCGCGTGCCCGTTTCCACTTCTGTGACGGCATCCAGTGGATCGAGGAGGCCGAAGCGGGCAGCATCGATGTGATCATCATCGATAGCACCGACCCGGTCGGTCCGGCCGAAGGGCTCTTCTCCGAGGCGTTCTATCGCGCCTGCCACCGCGCCTTGGGCGACGGCGGTATCCTGGTGGCGCAGAGCGAGTCGCCGCTGCTGCATGCAGGGATCATCGAGCGGGTCCACGGTAACATGCGCGCCGCCGGCTACGACGACGTGCGGGTGATGCAGTTTGCCCAGTGCAGCTACCCCTCCGGCTGGTGGAGCGCCACCCTGGCCGCCAAGGGGCGTCAGCTCGACCGCTTCCGCGAGGCCGATGCGCGCGCCCGCCGCTTCCCCACCCGCTACTACAGCGCCGAGATCCACACCGCCAGCCGCGTCCTGCCGGCCTTCCTGGCCGAGCAGCTTGGTGGCTAAGACGCTGTTGTGCTAGCAGCCTGTCGGTCTTTCCGCAGCAATATGAGATAATCTTCCCTTTGAATTCAGAACGGAACAGCCATGAGCCACTTTCGCCCTATTGATCGCCATACAGGCTACCTTCTTCCCCCCTCCATCGATGAGTGGTTGCCTCAGGACCACTTGGCGCG
>SKWO01000001.1 GCA_007128895.1 Gammaproteobacteria bacterium | reverse complement strand
CGCCAACGCCGGCCTCATCCTGCACGAGCTGGAGCCGCGCGCCGACATCGACCGGCCCGAAGATCTGATCCAGCAAGAGCGCCGGTGAACGCTGGACCGCTTCACCTGGTTGCAGGTAACAAGTAACAAGCTGCTGCGTGAAATGGGAGGATGCAAATCCTCATCAGGGCGTCTCGACCGGCAACCCCTCACGCTGCCAGCGCTCCATCCCCTCGCGCACCAGCACCGGCATGGTGAAGCCGGCTGCGCGGAGCTGCGCCACGGCCTTGGCCGAGCGGCGGTCGGTGCGGCAGATCACGGCGATCTCGTGATCGCGCCAGGCGGCCAGTTCGTCGAGGCGTTGCGGCAGTTCGGCCAGGGGGATGTGGCGGGCGCCGGCGATGTGGCCCGCGGCATACTCGCTCGCGTCGCGCACGTCGAGCAGTTGCGGCGGGTCGGTGGCGGCCAGGCGCTCGTGTAGCTCGGGGATGGTGACGCTACGCATCGCACCGCCGCGCAGCCGCTGGATCAGTCGCGGCAGGAAGGCGACCAGGGCGAGCAGGGCGAGGGCGAGCAGCCCTTTCTGGATCACCCCCTCGCCACCGGCAATCGCCTCGCGCCCGACATGGCCGAGCCAGGTGTAGGCGAAGGCGCCGGGCAGCATGCAGATCCAGGTGGCCAGCACGTAGTGCCAGAGCGGGATGCGGGTCAGGCCGAGGGCGTAGTTGAGCAGGTTGAAGGGGAAGAGCGGTACCAGCCGGGTGAAGGCGACGAAGCGCCAGCCCTCCTGCTCGACCCCGCCGACCAGTTGTTCCATGCGCGGCCCGGTGCGGGCGCGCACCCAGTCGGCGGCCAGGTGGCGGGCGACGAGGAAGGCGAGGGTGGCGCCGACGGTGGCGCCGGTCAGGCTGTAGAGGGTACCGAACCACGGGCCGAAGAGGGCGCCGCCGGCGAGGGTCAGCGCCGAGCCGGGCAGAAAGAGGACCGCGCCGATGGCATAGAGCGCCATGAAGAGCAGCGGTGCCCACAGCCCCTGCGCGGCGACCCACGCCTCGATCGCGGCCGGGTCGATGGCCTCGCGGTGGTAGATCACGGCGGCGATCGCCGCCACCAGCAACAGCAGCGCGGCGAGCCGGCCCCAGCGCCTCATGAGCGCTCTTCCCGTGTTGGCTTCTTCCAGCTGCGCCGGTTGATCGCGTAGTCGCCGGCATCCCCGATGAAGGGCTGCACCAGCATCTGCGGCAAGGTGTTGTCACGCTGTTCGCGGAAGCGGTCGAGGCCGATCTGCATCCCCTCATGGCCAAGGTCGGGCTGCGCCTTGTAGGTGCCGAAGAGGCGGTCCCAGATCGAGAGGTTGAAGCCGAAGTTGCTGTTCGCCTCGTCATCCTGCACCGAGTGGTGGACCCGGTGCATGTCGGGGGTGACGACGAGCAGGCGCAGCAGCCGGTCGAGACCGAGCGGCAGGCGGATGTTGCCGTGGTTGAACATGGCCATGGCGTTGAGAATGATCTCGAAGAGCAGCACGGCCAGAACCGGCGGCCCGAGCAGCAGGATGGCGGCGAACTTGATCCCCATCGAAAGGACGATCTCCAGTGGGTGGAAACGGGCGCCGGTGGTCAGGTCGTAGTCGAGATCGGCGTGGTGCATGCGGTGCAGCCGCCACAGGACCGGGATGGCGTGGACCATCACGTGCTGCAACCAGATGAAGAAATCGAGCACGACGATGGCGATCACGAGCGCCAGCAGCGGGTGGATCTCGATGAGATTGAGCAGCCCCCAGCCGTTCTCTGCGGCCACAGCGGCAAAGGCGACCGCGGCGAGCGGGAAGAGCAGTCGCAGCACCACCGTGTTCAGCGCCACGATGCCGAGGTTGCTGGCCCAGCGTACCGGCTTCGACATACTCAGCGCCCGGCGCGGCGCGGCGATCTCCCACAGGGCGATCAGCAGCAGCACGCCGAAGAAGAAGGAGAGCCGGATTACCGGCTCGTTTTCAAGGATCCACTGTTCCATCACACGCTCTCCTATCGCAGCAATAGAGGTGCGTTAATCATAATATCGTTTGAATATTTGTCAAGGCTGGCTATACTGCATTTCACTTCAAGACAACAACCGAGGTATCGCCATGTCGACACTGATGCTCTTCAACCGCCAACCCTACGACAACACCGACGTAACCTGGAACGGCCTCCGTCTGGCCCGACAACTACACGAGGATGGCGACGCGGTACGCCTCTTCCTGATGAACGATGCCGTCGACATGGCCCGGGACAGCTGCATTCCGCCCGACGGCTATGACCAGGATCTGGCCCAAATGCTGCGATCGCTGCTTGCCGACGGTGTACCGGTCAAGGCGTGTGGCACCTGCATGGCGCGCTGCGGGATCTACAAGAACCAGCCCTATTCGGACGGCGTCGAGAACTCGAACATGGCCGCCCTCTCGGCCTGGATGCGCGAGAGCGATCGCGTGATTTCATTCTGACCATTGGAGCCACCGATGAACACCATCCAAGGGAACGAAAAGTTCAACGTCCTGCTGCTAGCCATCGGCCAAGCGCTCTTTCTGACCACGGCGGTGACGGTGATGACGCTGAGCGGGCTGGTCGGTCAGCGTCTGACCCCGTCGCCGGAGCTGGCCACCCTGCCGGTCTCGGCGATGATGCTCGGCACGCTGCTGTCGACGCTGCCCGCGTCACTGCTGATGAAGCGGATCGGCCGCCGCGCCGGTTTCCTGCTTGGTGCCCTCGCCGGGGCGGTCGGCGGTGCGCTGAGTGTGGTGGCGATCCTGCAGGGCAGCTTCTGGCTCTTCACCTCTGCCAGCCTGCTGCTCGGCATCTACCAGGCCTTTGCGATGTACTACCGCTTCGCCGCCGCCGATGCGGCCAGCGATGCCTTCCGCAGCCGCGCCATCTCGCTGGTGCTGGCCGGCGGGGTCATCTCCGCCTTCCTCGGCCCGTGGAATGCCGGCCTCTCCGGCGCGCTCTTCCCCGCGGTGCCGGACCTCGGACCGTATCTGGTCATCACCCTACTGGCCCTGCTCGCCCTCGGCCTGCTGGCGCTACTGCGCATCCCGGGCGAGCAGACCGCGCTGGCCGAGACCCAGCGCCCCTTGCCGCAGATCGCCCGTCAGCCGGCCTTCCCGGTCGCTGTACTCGCCGCCGCCGTCGGCTACGCGGTGATGATCATGCTGATGACGGCGACGCCGCTGGCGATGCAGTCGGCCGGCTTCTCCCGCGCCGAGGCGGCCTTCGTCATGCAGTGGCACGTCCTCGGCATGTTCGTGCCGTCATTCTTCACCGGCAGCCTGATCGCCCGCTTTTCGGTCGAACGCATCCTGCTCGCCGGCGCGCTGATCCTGGCCACCTCCATCGGCATCGCCGTCAGCGGCGAGAGCCTGGGCCACTTCCTCGCCGCCCTGATCCTGCTCGGTATCGGCTGGAACTTCCTCTTCATCGGCGGCAGCACGCTGCTGACCACCACCCACCACATGTCGGAGCGCGGCAAGGTGCAGGGGACCAACGACCTGCTGGTCTTCGCCTCGGTGGCGACCGCCTCCTTCCTCTCAGGGGCGCTGCTGCACCAGGTCGGCTGGGCGCTGCTCAACCTGGCCGCGCTGCCCTTCGTCCTCCTCACCGCGCTGGCAACCCTCTGGCTCATGCGCCGCAACTACCGTCGCGTTCCTATCGGTTAGACTGTGTGGCCTCCAGGAGGCCACCATGAACAACGACATCGACCCGACCAGGGTCATCGAACGGGTTACCGCCACGGCACGCGAGGTGCTGCTGCCGCGCTTTGCCCGTGTCGCTCGCCGCGTCAAGGCCGACGGCAGCATCGTGACCGAGGCCGACTCCGTGATGCAGCAGCGGCTGGCCGCGCGGCTGCAAGAGACCTGGCCGGGGATCGCGGTACTCGGTGAGGAGATGCCGGCGGCCGAACAACAGGCGCTGCTCGACGCCGGTGGCCCACTATGGGTGCTCGATCCACTCGACGGCACCAGCAACTTCGCCCACGGCATCCCCTTCTTCTCGGTCTCGCTGGCGCTGATCGACAGCGCAGGGGTCCGTCTCGGCGTGGTCTACGACCCGCTGCGCGACGAGTGCTTTGAGGCGGTACGCGGCGACGGTGCCCGCTGCAACGGGGTGCCGCTGCAGTGCGACAGCGCGCCGCTCGAACTGGCCCGCTGCGCTGCGATCATCGACTTCAAGCGCCTGCCGGCCCCGCTGGCGTGTCGGCTGGCGAGTGAACCACCCTACGCCTCGCAGCGCAGCTACGGCTCGGTCGCACTCGACTGGTGCTGGCTTGCCGCCGGGCGTGGCCAGCTCTATCTGCATGGTCGGCAACGGCTATGGGACTACGCTGCCGGCTCGCTGATCCTGGCCGAGACCGGCGGGCGCGCCTGCACCCTGACAGGGGAGGCGATCGGCGTCGGCGACCTGCAGCCACGCTCGGTGATCGCGGCAAGCAACCCGCCACTCTTCGACCCGTGGCGTGGCTGGTTGCTCGCAGGTTGAGATATAATCAAAAGATTGTTTGTCATTGGAAGACCGCATGCCACGAAGCCCGACATCGCCGAAGCTGCTGCTGCTGGAGCAGTTCGCCCGGGTGGCCAAGGCGCTTGCCAGCCCACAGCGCCTCGACCTGATCGAGGCACTGGCCCAGGGCGAGCGCCGCGTCGATGAGCTGGCGCGCGCCACCAACCTGCCGGTAGCCAACACCTCGCACCACCTGCAGGTGCTGCGCGACGGCGGCCTGGTCCATTCGCGCCGTGACGGCGTACAGGTCTTCTACCGCCTCAGTGACGAGGCGCGTATCCTGCGCGTCGTCGGCGACATCCAGCACATCGCCGAGGAGCAGTTGGCCGAGGTCGAACGGATCGTGCGAGAGTCGTTCGAGAGCCGCGACCAGCTGACCCCGGTGCGCCATGAGGAGCTGTTGCGGCTCGCCCATGCCGGCGAGGTCACGGTGATCGACGTGCGCCCCCCCGAGGAGTACGCCGCCGGCCATATCAAGGGGGCGGTCAACGTGCCGCTCAACGAGTTGGGCAAGCGCCTGGCGGAGCTGCCGCGCGACCGCGAGGTCGTCGCCTACTGCCGCGGCCCGTACTGCATGCTGGCCTTCGAGGCGGTCGAGACGCTGCGCCGCGAAGGCTACCATGTCCGCCGCCTGGAGGATGGCTACCCGCAGTGGCGTGCCGCCCACCACCCCACGGAGCAGGGCATCCCACCGCTATAGGTCACCCCAAAGCACCTGCAGCGCCGCCAGGATCGCCAGCGGTGCCGTCTCCGTACGCAGTACGCGCGGCCCGAGACGCACCGGCTGCCAGCCATGCTGGCGTGCCAAAGCCCGCTCCGTCTCGTCCAGCCCGCCCTCGGGGCCGACCAGCACGCTGACCTGGCCCGATTCCGGAGGGGACAGATCGGCCAATCTGATCCCGTCGGCGGGGTCAAGCAGCAGGCGGGGTCCGTCGTGCGGCGTCAGCCAGCTGCCCAGCGGCTGCGGGGGGTCGATCGTTGGCAGCCGGTTGCGCCCACTCTGCTCGCAGGCCGCGACCGCCACCTCGTTCCAGCGCGCCTGCCGCTTGCGCGCCTTCTGCTCATCCAGCCGCACCACGCTGCGCGCCACCTGCAGCGGCGTGATCCGGCTCACGCCGAGCTCGACCGCCTTCTGGATCGCGATCTCCATGCGCTCGCCACGTGACAGCCCCTGCCCCAGCCAGACTCGCAGGGGCGACTCGCGCTCGACGGCGTCGAATGCCCCGATACGTACCCACGCCTCGCGCCGCTCGACCCGTTCCAGTTCAGCCGTATACTCGCCGCCGCTACCGTCGAAGAGCCGCAGCGGATCGCCCTCACGCAAGCGCAGCACACGCACCGCGTGGCCGAACGCCTCGTCGCTCAGGAGAACGCGCTCAAGGCCGGCCAGTGGCTGTGGATGGAAGAGACGTGGGATGCGCATGGCGTTACGCTTCCTTAACGGGGATCAGCAGCACCGGCAGGCGGCTGTGCCGGCAGACCCCCTCAGCGACACTGCCGAGCAGTAGATCGATCACTGGGTTGCGCCCGCGCTTGCCGATCGCGATCAGATCGGCGCCATGCTCATCCGCAGCCTGCAGTAGCTCATTGACGACGCTGCCACTGCGTACCTCTCCGTTGACCTCGGCCCCTTGGCCGCGCAGCGTTGCGGCAACCGCCTCCAGCTCCTGCACGTAGTGTTCCCGATGGGTCGTGTCGGGTATGCGGCCGTATCCCTCGGCGAGGACGTGAACCAGCGTCATCCGGCGGTAGCCCTTTTCGCACAGACGCTCGATCGCCGCACGCAGCGCCGGCCACTGTGACGAGAAGTCGACCGCCACCAGGACGTGGTCAGCCATGATTAGAGCCTCCACTCTCTGTTATCGGAAAACGGTGCCGGGTGCGATTGGCATAGCGCACCAGCGCCAGCATCAGCGGCACCTCGACCAGCACGCCGACCACGGTAGCCAGCGCCGCGCCGGAGTGCAAGCCGAACATCGCGATCGCCGCCGCCACCGCCAGCTCGAAGAAGTTGCTCGCCCCGATCATCGCTCCCGGCGCCGCCACGGCATGACTCACCCGCCAGCGTTGCGCCCAGTAGTAGGCGATGGCAAAGACCAGAACGGTCTGCACGATCAGTGGCACGGCGATCAGTGCGATGTGGAACGGGTTTGCCAGGATCGTCTCGCCCTGGAATGCAAAGAGCAGAATCAGTGTGATCAGCAGTCCGGTCGGTGTCACCGGCCCCAGTCGTTTGAGAAAGACATTGTCGAACCAGTCGATCCCCTTGCGCCGGATCAGCGTAACCCGTGTGACGTATCCGGCCACGAAGGGGATGACGATATAGAGCAGCACCGACAGTGCCACCGTCTCCCACGGTACAACGATGCTGGAGAGGCCGAGCAGCAGCATGACGATCGGGGCGAAGGCAAAGAGCATGATCAGGTCGTTGACCGCCACCTGAACCAGCGTATAGGCCGCATCGCCGCGGGTCAGGTAGCTCCAGACGAAGACCATGGCCGTGCATGGTGCCGCGCCAAGCAGGATCGCCCCGGCCAGGTACTCGCGGCCCAGCTCCTCCGGGATCCACGGTGAGAAGAGGACCAGCAGGAAGAACCAGGCGATGACGAACATGCTGAACGGCTTGATCAGCCAGTTGACCGTGGTGGTGATGACCAGCCCCTTCGGCTGCTTGCGCACGCCGACGATGGCGGTGAAGTCGATTTGCACCATCATTGGGAAGATCATCGCCCAGACCAGGATCGCCACCGGGATCGAGACCGAGGCGTACTCCCACTGCGCCAGCGTCTCCGGCACCCCCGGGGCGAGCTGACCCAGGGCGACCCCGGCGATGATGCAGAGTGCAACCCAGAGGGTCAGGTAACGCCCGAAGTAGCCCATCCCCTCCCGGGTCGAGGGAGCTTGTTCATCTGTCATACTCTTTCCCAAAAATTTGCAGAGCCAGCCGACCTGGCCGTTCAGTCAGTGGTGGCGCGCGTGATCCCTGCGCTCGCCACCTCGGCGAGCCGGTCGATCTGCGCCTCGGTGATGACGTAGGGCGGCATCAGGTAGACGACGTTGCCGAGCGGGCGCAGCAGGGCACCGCGTTCGAGGGCGTGGCGGTAGACGGTAAGGCCGCGACGCTCCTGCCACGGGTAGGGCTCGCGGCTGGCCTTGTCGCGCACCATCTCGGCAGCGAGGATCATGCCGGTCTGGCGCACCTCGCCAACGTGCGGATGGTCGGCCAGATGGGCGAAGGCCCGCCCCATGTGAGCAGCCAACTGGCGGTTGCGCTCCAGCACCGGCTGCTGCTCGAAGAGGTCGAGGGTGGCCAATGCGGCGGCGCAGCCAAGCGGGTTGCCGGTGTAGCTGTGCGAATGGAGAAAGGCGCGCAACGTAGTGTAGTCGTCGTAGAAGGCCCGGTAGACGTCGTCGCTGGTGAGCACCGCGGCGAGCGGCAGGTAGCCGCCGGTCAGCCCCTTGGAGAGGCAGAGGAAGTCAGGGCTGATCCCGGCCTGCTCGCAGGCGAAGAGGGTGCCGGTGCGACCGAAGCCGACGGCGATCTCATCGGCGATCAGATGGACATTGTGCCGGTCGCACGCCTCACGCAGCCGCGTCAGGTAGACCGGGTCGTACATGCGCATGCCGCCGGCGCACTGCACCAGCGGTTCGACGATGACGGCACAGACCTCACCGCTGTGCTGCTCCAGCGCCGCCTCCATCGCGGCGAAGCGGCGCTCGGCCACGTCGGCGGCACGCTCACCCGGTTCGCGGTTCCAGGCATCGGGTGACGGCACGATGATCGGCTCCAGCAGTAGCGGGCCGTAGGTCTCCTTGTAGAGGGCGACATCGCCAACGGCAAGGGCGCCGAGGGTCTCACCGTGGTAGCTGCCGGAGAGCGAGATGAAGCGGGTGCGCCGAGGCTGGCCGTGGTTGCGCCAGTAGTGAAAGCTCATCTTCAACGCCACTTCGACCGCTGAGGAGCCGTTATCGGTGTAGAAGCACCGGGTCAGCGGCTGCGGCGTCAGCGCCACCAGCCGCTCGGCCAGCTCAATCGCCGGCTGATGGCCGAAACCGGCAAGGATGACGTGTTCGAGCCGTTCGAGCTGGTCGCGGATCGCCTGGTTGATGGAGGGGTTGGCGTGGCCGAAGAGGTTGACCCACCACGAGCTGATCGCGTCGAGGTAGCGATTGCCGTCGAAGTCCTCCAGCCAGACCCCCTCACCGCGCCGGATCGGGATCAGCGGCAGGCTCTCGTGGTCCTTCATCTGCGTACACGGGTGCCAGAGCACCGCGAGGTCACGCCGTAGCAGCTCGTCGTTGTTCATGGTGCGCGCCGATCGGCTAGGTCGCAGAAGTCAGCCCCAGATCGCGCCACAGGGTGGCGGTCGGCTCGGTCTGGTTCATTGAGTAGAAGTGCAGGCCGGGGGCGCCGGCCTCGAGCAGGCGGCGGCTAAGGTCGCGGACGACATCGAGACCGTAGGCGCGGATCGAGGCGACGTCGTCGCCGTAGCCTTCGAGCCGCTTGCGCAGCCAGCGCGGTATCTCGGCGCCGCACATGTCGGAGAAGCGGGCCAGCTGGCTGTGGTTGTTGATCGGCATGATGCCGGGAATGATGGGCACCTCGACCCCGCGCGCGGTGACCTCGTCGCGAAAGCGCAGCCAGGCGTCGATGTTGAAGAAGTACTGGGTGATCGCGCTGTCGGCACCGGCGCGCACCTTGTCGCAGAAGCGGTCGATATCGTCCTTGGCACTGCGTGCCTGCGGATGGATCTCCGGATAGGCAGCGACCTCGATGGCGAAGTGGTCGCCGGTCGTCTCGCGGATGAAGCGGACCAGGTCAACGGCGTAACGGAAATCCCCCGGGTCGCGCATGCCGGAGGGCATGTCGCCGCGCAGGGCAACAATGCGCTGCACACCCAGCTCGATATAGCGCTGCAGCAGCTCACTGACACTGTCGCGGGTCGAGCCGATGCAGGTCAGGTGCGGGGCGGCCTCGATCCCCTCCTGCTGGATCGCGGCGACGGTGTCGAAGGTGCCGGCCTGGGTCGAGCCGCCCGCGCCGTAGGTGACCGAAAAATAGCGCGGCCCCAGCGCCGCCAGCTCGCCGCGCACGGCGCACAGCTTGGCCGCGCCCTCGTCGGTCTTGGGCGGAAAGAATTCGATACTGAAGGTCTTGTCGTGCATGGATTATCTCCCGGTGAAACCGGGAAGGGCGCGCAGTTGCCGCTGCGCGCCCGCCGGTTGCTGTTGCGGATCAGTAGCGGTAGTGCTCCGGCTTGTACGGACCGTCAACCGACAGGCCGAGGTAGGCGGCCTGCTTCTCGGTCAGGCGAGTTAGATGGACACCGATCTTCTGCAGGTGCAGTGTGGCGACCCGCTCGTCGAGGTGCTTGGGCAGCACGTAGACCTTGTTTTCGTAATTGGCGTGGTTCTTCCACAGCTCGATCTGGGCGATGACCTGGTTGGTGAACGACGCCGACATGACGAAGCTTGGATGGCCGGTGGCGCAGCCGAGGTTGACCAGACGGCCTTCGGCGAGGACGGTGATGCGCTTGCCGTCGGGGAAGATGACCTGATCGACCTGCGGCTTGATGTTGACCCACTCGTACTGGCGGATCGAGGCGATGTCGATCTCGCTGTCGAAGTGGCCGATGTTGCAGACGATCGCCTCATCCTTCATCTTGACCATGTGGTCGTGGGTGATGACGTCGACGTTGCCGGTGGTGGTGACGAAGATGTCGCCCTGGTCGGCCACATCTTCCATCGTGACCACACGGTAGCCCTCCATCGCTGCCTGCAGGGCGCAGATCGGGTCGATCTCGGTGACCCAAACGGTAGCGCCCATGCCGCGGAAGGCCTGGGCACAGCCCTTGCCGACGTCGCCGTAGCCGAGCACGACACAGATCTTGCCGGCAATCATCACGTCGGTGGCGCGCTTGATGCCGTCGATCAGCGACTCGCGGCAGCCGTAGAGGTTGTCGAACTTGCTCTTGGTGACCGAGTCGTTGACGTTGATCGCCGGCACCTTGAGGGCGCCCTTCTTGGCCATCTCGTAGAGGCGGTGGACGCCGGTGGTGGTCTCCTCCGAGAGCCCCTTGACATCGTTGAGCAGCTCCGGGTACTTCTCATGCATCAGCAGGGTCAGGTCGCCGCCGTCGTCGAGGATCATGTTCGGGCGCCACTCGTTCGGGCCGAAGATGGTCTGCTCGATGCACCACCAGAACTCCTCCTCGGTCTGCCCTTTCCAGGCAAAGACCGGCACCTCGGCCGCCGCCATCGCCGCTGCGGCCTGATCCTGGGTGGAGAAGATGTTGCACGACGACCAGCGCACCTCGGCACCGAGCTCGGTCAGTGTCTCGATCAGCACGGCGGTCTGGATGGTCATGTGCAGACAGCCGGCGATGCGTGCTCCGGCCAGTGGCTTCTGGCCCTGGTACTCCTCGCGCAGGGCCATCAGCCCCGGCATCTCGCTCTCGGCGATCGCGATCTCCTTGCGGCCCCAATCGGCCAGGGAGATGTCGGCGACCTTGTAGTCGGTGAACGCTGCGTTCATGGTTCTCTCCTGAGTGTCGTTGGGAGCGCCGTTGATCAAGGGCCTCCTCACCGAGCCTGGCAGGCCATGCCTGTTGCAACGCTCCTCGGTGGGGAAGGGAAAAGGGGGTGGTTACAGACCGGCGGCCTCGCGCAGGGCATCGGCCTTGTCGGTGCGCTCCCAGGTGAAGTTCTCCTCGGTGCGACCGAAGTGGCCGTAGGCAGCGGTGTTGGCGTAACGCGGCTTGAGCAGGTCGAGCATCGCGATCAGGCCGCGCGGACGCAGGTCGAAGTGGTCACGCACCAGCGCGGTCAGCTTCTCCTCCGGCAGCTTGGCGGTGCCGAAGGTCTCGACACTGATCGAGGTCGGCTCGGCGACACCGATGGCGTAGGAGACCTGGATCTCGCAGCGCTCGGCCAGACCGGCGGCGACGATGTTCTTGGCCACGTAGCGAGCCGCGTAGGCGGCGGAGCGGTCGACCTTGGACGGATCCTTGCCGGAGAAGGCGCCACCGCCGTGACGGGCCATGCCGCCGTAGGTATCGACGATGATCTTGCGCCCGGTCAGACCGCAGTCGCCGACCGGGCCGCCGATGACGAAGCGACCGGTCGGGTTGATGTAGAACTTGGTCTCCTTGCTGATCCACTCGGCCGGCAGGGTCGGCAGGATGATGTCGTCCATCACCGCCTCACGCAGCACCTTCTGGCTGATCGACTCGTCATGCTGGGTGGAGAGGACCACGGCATCGATCGCGACCGGCTTGTCGTCCTCGTAGACAAAGGTGACCTGGCTCTTGGCGTCCGGGCGCAGCCACGGCAGCGAGCCGTTCTTGCGCACCTCGGCCTGGCGCTTGACCAGACGATGCGAGTAGATGATCGGAGCCGGCATCAGGACATCGGTCTCATTGCTGGCGTAGCCGAACATCAATCCCTGGTCACCGGCGCCCTGCTCGTGGTCCTCCGACTCATCGACCCCCATGGCGATGTCGGGCGACTGCTTGTCCAGCGCCGTCAGCACCGCGCACGACTCCCAGTCGAAGCCCATGTGCGAGCTGTTGTAGCCGATCTCCTTGACCGTGGCCCGGATCACCGACTGCAGGTCGATGCTCGCCTGGGTGGTGACCTCACCGGCGACCAGCACCATGCCGGTCTTGACCAGGGTCTCGCAGGCGACCCGTGACTTCGGGTCCTGCTCGAGCATGGCATCGAGGATGGCGTCGGAGATCTGGTCGGCGACCTTGTCCGGATGTCCCTCGGAGACCGATTCGGAGGTAAACAGGTGTCGATTGGCCATAGCTTGGTTCCCCTTGCAGTTGCTTGTGGATAAGGTTGGTTTTCGCCGATGGGCGAAGGTGCCGGAAACATTTCCCGACCGAGCCCGGCCCCTCCCGGACAAACGGAGGGGGCTGGTGTATGGAGGCCGTGCCGTATGCACGATCAGCAGCAGATAGTGACAGCGGATTTGTTCAATTTTAAAGAATTGACGCCCCGATGTACATGGCTGCACGAAAATGATGACCACGGCACGGGTGGATTGACGAGCTCACTATCGGTTATGATGATTCGGTGAAAAGGCTCTTCATTTTCGAAGATACAAGGAGATAGAAGCATGGAACACACGCTGCCCGAACTGCCGTATGCCAAGGATGCACTGGCACCGCACATGTCTGCCGAGACCCTCGACTTTCACCATGGCAAGCACCACGCCACCTATGTGACCAAGCTCAATGGGCTGATCCCCGGCACCGAATTCGAGAACCTGTCGCTGGAGGAGATCGTCTGCAAGGCCCCGGCCGGTCCGATCTTCAACAACGCTGCCCAGGTCTGGAACCACACCTTCTTCTGGAACTGCCTGAGCCCGAACGGCGGCGGTGAGCCGAACGGCAAGCTGCTGGACGCCATCAACGGTGCCTTCGGCTCGGTGGCGGCCTTCCGCGAGCAGTTCACCGACAAGGCGGTGAACAACTTCGGCTCCGGCTGGACCTGGTTGGTGAAGAAGGCCGACGGTTCGCTGGCTATCGTCAATACCAGCAACGCCGCTACCCCATTGACGGATGGCGACACACCGCTGCTGACCGTCGATGTCTGGGAACACGCCTACTACATCGACCACCGCAATGCCCGCCCGAAGTTCCTCGAGGCGTTCTGGCAGCTGGTCAACTGGGAGTTCGTCGCGGCCAACCTCGGCTGAGCACCCCAATACAATCCTAAGCCGGCGGCCCTGCCCAGCAGGGCTGCCGTTTTCTTTTCAGAGAGACGCCATGACCGACCCGATCATGCACACCTATGGCCGCCTGCCGGTCGCTTTTGCCAAGGGCGAGGGCTGCTGGCTGTGGGATGAAGACGGCCAGCGCTACTTCGATGCCATCAGCGGCGTTGCCGTGTGCAACCTTGGCCACGCCCACCCGGCCGTCGCCAAGGCGGTGGCCGAACAGGCCGCCACCCTGGTACACACCTCCAACCTCTACCGTATCCCGCTGCAGGAGCAATTGGCCGCCGAGCTGGTGCGCCTGGCCGGTATGGATCGGGCCTTCTTTTGCAACTCGGGTGCCGAGGCCAACGAGGCCGCGATCAAGCTGGCCCGGCTGCACGGCCATCGCAACGGCATCCATCAGCCGACCATCGTGGTCGCCCAAGGCGCCTTCCACGGCCGCACCATGGCCACCCTCACCGCCACCGGCAACGCCCGGGTCCAGCAGGGCTTCGAACCCCTGGTGCAGGGCTTTATCCGCGTCCCCTACAACGACCTGGAGACGCTGGAGCGGATCGCAGCCGCCGATCCCAACGTGGTCGCCGTACTGGTCGAGCCGGTTCAGGGCGAAGGTGGGGTTCGCGTGCCGGAACCGGGCTATCTGGGCGCTCTGCGTCAACTCTGCAACCAGATGGGCTGGCTGATGATGGTCGATGAGGTGCAGACCGGAATCGGCCGCACCGGTCGCTGGTTCGCCTGCCAGCACGAAGGAGTCGTACCGGACGTGATGACCCTGGCCAAAGGGCTGGGCAACGGCTTCCCGATCGGCGCCTGCCTGGCCAGCGGCATCGCCGCCGATGTTTTCACCCCCGGCAACCACGCCACCACCTTCGGCGGCTCGCCGCTGGCGTGCAGCGCGGCACTGGCGGTGCTGCGGACGATCGAGCACGATCAGTTGACCGAGCGGGCCGCCCACCTCGGCAGCCGCCTGCTCGAAGGACTGGTCGACCGCCTTGGCCAGACCGCCGGTGTCGAGACGGTTCGCGGCCACGGCTTGATGGTCGGCATTGTCCTCGACCGTCCGTGCGGTGAGCTGGTTGGCCGAGCCCTGAAGCGCGGCCTGCTGCTCAATGTCACCGCGGAACGGGTGGTGCGGCTGCTGCCGCCGCTGGTCATGAGCGATGCCGAGGCCGATTTCCTGGCCGATCAGGTTGCCTCGCTGCTGCACGACTTTCTCACCGAGAAGGAGGCGGCATGACCACGCCGCGCCACTTCCTGACCCTGCTGGATCTCCCGCCCGAGACACTCAATCGGCTGATCCTGCGCGCCATCGAACTCAAGCAGATGGTGCGCGACGGGGTTATCTACGAGCCGCTCAAGAACCGCGTACTGGGGATGATCTTCGAGAAGTCGTCGACCCGCACCCGGGTCTCCTTCGAAGCCGGCATGGCCCAGTTCGGTGGCCATGCCATCTTCCTCTCGCCGCGCGACACCCAGCTCGGGCGCGGCGAGCCGATCGAAGACAGCGCCCGGGTGCTGTCGCGCATGGTCGATGCGGTGATGATCCGTACCTACGAGCACGACAAGGTGGAGGCCTTCGCCGCCCACTCGCGGGTACCGGTGATCAATGCCCTGACCGACCTCTACCACCCCTGCCAACTGCTGGCCGACATGCAGACCTGGTATGAGCTGCGCGGCCCCATGGCCGGCAAGACGGTGGCCTGGGTCGGCGACGGCAACAACATGTGCCACTCCTACATCAATGCCGCCCGCCAGTTCGACTTCAAGCTGCATATCGCCTGTCCCGAGGGGTACGATCCGCTGCCCGACGTCATGGCCGCAGCGGGTGACCGCGTCGCCCTCTTCCGCGACCCGCTGGCCGCCGTCGACGATGTCGATCTGGTCGTCACCGACGTCTGGGCCAGCATGGGGCAGGAGGAGGAGCAGACCCTGCGCGCACTGGCCTTTGCCGACTTCCAGGTAACCGGCGCCATGATGGCGCGCGCCGCCCCCGATGCCCTCTTCATGCACTGCCTGCCGGCCCACCGCGGCGAAGAGGTCAGCGCCGAGGTACTCGACGGTCCACAGAGCGTGGTCTGGGAAGAGGCGGAGAACCGCCTGCACGCCCAGAAGGCACTCCTTGAACTGCTCATGGGTATGGCAGAATGGGCCTGATGCGCCCCTGAACCCCATCCAACAACACTAACGAGTCCATAACGATGCCAGACTACCGCTCCCGCACCTCGACCCACGGCCGCAACATGGCTGGCGCCCGTTCGCTGTGGCGCGCCACCGGCATGAAAGACGACGATTTCGGCAAGCCGATCATCGCCGTGGTCAACTCCTTCACCCAGTTCGTCCCTGGCCACGTCCACCTGAAGGATCTGGGCCAGATGGTCGCACGCGAGATCGAGGCCGCTGGTGGCGTGGCCAAGGAGTTCAATACCATCGCCATCGACGACGGCATTGCCATGGGCCACGGCGGCATGCTCTACTCGCTGCCATCGCGCGAGCTGATCGCCGACAGCGTCGAGTACATGGTCAACGCCCACTGCGCCGACGCCCTGGTCTGCATCTCCAACTGCGACAAGATCACCCCCGGTATGCTGAATGCCGCGCTGCGCCTCAACATCCCGGCGGTCTTCGTCTCCGGCGGGCCGATGGAGGCCGGCAAGGCGACCATCGCCGGCAAGGTCCACCATCTCGACCTGGTCGATGCCATGGTCGCTGCCGCCGACAGCCAGCGCAGCGACGATGAGGTCGCCACCCTGGAGCGCTCGGCCTGCCCGACTTGCGGCTCCTGCTCCGGCATGTTCACCGCCAACTCGATGAACTGCCTGACCGAGGCGCTCGGCCTCTCGCTGCCTGGCAACGGCTCACTGCTGGCCACCCACGCTCGCCGCCGTGAACTCTTCCTAGAGGCCGGGCGCAAGGTGGTCGAGCTGGCCCGGCGCTGGTACGAGCAGGACGATGCCACGGCCCTGCCACGTTCGATCGCCACCTTCGAGGCGTTCGAGAACGCGATGGCGCTCGACATCGCCATGGGCGGCTCGACCAACACCGTGCTCCACCTGCTTGCCGCGGCGCGCGAGGCCGGGGTCGACTTCAGCATGGCCGACATCGACCGCATGTCGCGCAAGGTGCCGCACCTGTGCAAGGTAGCGCCGTCGACCCCTGACTACCACATGGAGGACGTCCACCGCGCCGGCGGCGTGGTCGGCATCCTCGCCGAACTCGACCGTGCCGGCCTGCTTCACCGCGACGTGCCGACCGTACACAGCCCGACTCTGGGCGAAGCGATCGACCGCTGGGACCTGACCAACCCGGCCAACGAAGCCGCTCAGGCTCTCTATAGCGCGGCCCCCGGCGGGGTGCCGACCCAGCAGGCCTTCAGCCAGGAGCGCAGCTGGGAGCCGGACCGCGACCGCACCAACGGCTGTATCCGTGACCTTGACCACGCCTACAGCCGTGATGGCGGCCTCGCCGTACTCTACGGCAACCTCGCCGAGGAGGGCTGCATTGTCAAGACCGCCGGGGTCGATGCCTCGATCCTGCGCTTTGCCGGTCCGGCGCGGCTCTTCGAGAGTCAGGAAGCGGCGGTCGAGGCGATCCTCGCCGACCGCATCCAGGCCGGCGATGTCGTCATCATCCGTTACGAAGGACCGCGCGGCGGACCGGGCATGCAGGAGATGCTCTACCCGACCAGCTACCTGAAATCGAAGGGGCTCGGCAAGGCGTGCGCGCTGATCACCGACGGCCGCTTCTCCGGCGGCACCTCCGGCCTCTCCATCGGCCACGTCTCGCCGGAAGCGGCCGAGGGCGGCGCCATCGGCCTGGTCGAGGAGGGCGACCGTATCGAGATCGACATCCCTGCGCGTACCATCCGCATCGCCGTTGACGACGCTGTGCTTGCCACACGCCGTGAGGTGATGGCAGCGCGGGGCGATGCGGCCTGGAAGCCGCTCGACCGGAACCGGCCGGTCTCGGCCGCCCTGCGTGCCTACGCGGCCATGACCACCTCCGCCGCCAACGGCGCCGTCCGTGACGTCAGCCAGCTCGAGCGATAACGCCATGTCCTCCTCTGCCCGCGGCTGTTTTCACCCCAGAGACTCCGAGCAGCCGTGTCTGCTACCTGGCAAGCGCCCGCCCTTTCGGCCTCGTCTGCTCGCACTGTGCTGTGCCGGGCTGCTCTCACCGCTCTCGGCCGCGGCCGATCTCCAGCCCGGCCGCTGGGTCGAGGTGGCCCCGGAGGGGGCCTGGGCCGCCTGTCCAGCCTATAGCTTCTACTTCATTGAGCCTGACCCGCCGCTGCCGATCGCACGGGGTGAGCTGACCGGTGAGAGTGAGACGGCGCTGGCCGATGAAGCGACGGTGCGGCTCGAAGGCAACGTTCGGATGCATCGCGATGGCCGCTATGTCGCGGCCGACCGGATCGACTACGACCGACGCAGCGAAACGGCCATCGCTACCGGCACAGTCCACTACCAGTCGGGACCCCTCCATATCGATGGCCAACGCGCCGTACTGGTCTTGCCGGAAAACCGTGGTGAGATCAGCCCGGCCAACTGGCATCTGCGCGACGCCCACGCCTTCGGTCGCGCCGAGCGTGTCGTCTTCCACGACGCCGACCGCCAATCGCTGGAGCAGGCCGGTTACTCGACCTGCCAGCCGCATAGCCGCACCTGGTCGATCCACGCCTCGCGCATCGATCTCGACCACGAACGCCGCCAAGGCGTGGCGCGCAATGCGACCCTGCGCATCAAGGATACGCCGGTGGCCTGGACCCCCTATCTGCGTTTCCCACTGGGCAGCGAGCGGCTCTCCGGTTTTCTCGCCCCGAGCTGGGGCAGCTCCGATCGCCACGGCTTCGAGCTGGCCACCCCCTATTACTGGAACATCGCCCCGCACCGTGATGCCACCATCACCCCCCACCTTTATGGGCGACGCGGGTTGATGCTGCGCAACGAGTTTCGCTATCTCAACCCGAGCAGCCACGGCATCGTCGAGTACGACCTACTGCCCCACGACCGCCAGCATGGCAGCCGTCGCGAGCGCGGCATGGTCGATCACCGCGGCCACTTGGGCGACGATCTGCGCTACAGCCTGCTCTATAACCGGGTACGGGACGACGACCACCTCGACGATTTCGGCGGAGGCCAGCGCGGTAGCAGCCGCCACCTGCCTCAGCAGGCCACCCTGGCCTGGAGCGGTCTGAGCGATTGGTCGGTCACCGGTCTGGTGCAGCGCCATCAGACCGTGCACAACGCCGAGGAGCCGTACCGGCGGCTACCCCAGCTTCGGGTCCGCAATCGCCACCCGGAGCGTAATCGCGAACTCAACTACCACCTAGACAGCGAGTTCACCCGTTTCGAGCACAGCGAGGGTGGCCGCATCGATGGCGATCGTCTCGACCTGCGCGCCGGGATCTCGTGGCCGGTGCGCGGCGTCTCCGGCTTCATCGTGCCACGCCTGACGGTCTACCACAGCCGCTACCAGCTGAACAACCAGGCAGCCGGTCTCGGCTCAAGCCCCAACCGTACCGTTCCAGTGGCCAGCCTCGACAGCGGTCTCTTCTTCGAGCGCGATACCCGATTGGCCGGTCGCGATTACCTGCACACCCTCGAGCCGCGCCTCTTCTACCTGCACGCCCCGTATCGTGCTCAGCATGACCTGCCCAACTTCGATACCGGCGAGCGCAGCTTCGGCACCGGTGCCCTCTTCAGCGAGAACCGTTTCATTGGCCGCGACCGGGTCGGTGACGCCAACCAGGTAACCCTCGCTGTCACGACACGCCTGCTGGAACCGGAGACCGGTGTTCAGCGCCTCTCTGCGACGGTTGGCCAGATCCGTCACTTCTCCGACCGTCGCGTTCGGCTGGATGGCGTGGTTCGTGATCGGCGTCGCTGGTCGGACGTCCTGGGCCAGACCGACGCTCAGTTCAGCGAGACCGTCGACGGCAGCCTCTTCGGCCGCTATGACCCGGACGAGAGCCGTTTCAATGAAGCGGCGATGCGCCTGCGCTACCGTGCGGACGGCATGCGCCGTATCTACGCCACCTGGCGCTACACCCGTGACGCGCGCGAGCAGGGCGACATCGGCTTCACCTGGCCGGTCAGCCATCAGACGGCTCTCTTTGCCCGCTGGAACTACTCCTTCCACGACAACCGGACGCTCGACAGCTTCGCCGGTGTACGTTATGACAGCTGCTGCTGGGGCGTACAGGCAGCCCTGCGGCGCTACCTCCCCGGTCGTGACTCGACGCGCTACGACAACGCCGTCATGCTGGTCTTTGAGCTCAAGGGACTGTCATCGATCGGGCAACGTAGTAACATAGACGAACTGCTTGATCTGGTTGGACGCTAGCCATGCCGATACTGAAACGACTCCTGCTACCCTCGCTGCTGGCTGCCCTGTGGCTGCTCGGTGCTGCTACCCCGGCCATCGCCGAGCGTATTGTCGATGTCGATCGCATCGTCGCGATCGTCAATGACGACATCATCATGCAGAGCGAACTCGACGAGCGGGTCCGTGAAGTGGTCGACCAGCTGCGCCAGCAGGGCGGCTCGCTGCCGCCGGCCGATCTGGTCCGCCGCCAAATCCTCGAACGCATGGCGCTGGAACGCATTCAGCTGCAACGGGCGGCCCAGATCGGCCTGCGCGTTGATGACGCACTGCTCAACGAGGTGCTGGCCGACCTGGCGCAGCAGAACAACCTCACCCTGGTCGAGTTTCGTTCGGTCCTGGAGCGTGACGGGATCGATTTCGGCCGCTTCCGTGAGCAGATCCGTGACGAAATCCTGATGAACCGGCTGCGTCAGAGCGAGGTCGAGAGCCAGATCCAGGTCACTGAACGCGAGATCGCCAACTACATCGAAGGGCTCTCCGGCGTGCTGGATGAAGCCGGTGAATACCGGGTCGAGCACATCGTCATCGCCATCCCGGAAGGGGCCTCTGCCGCCGAGCGCCGTCAGGTGCGTGAACGTGCTGCCGGACTCTTGGCAGCGCTGCGTGAGGGCGCCGATTTCGCACAGCTCGCACGGGAGCACTCGGACGGGCCTCAGGCTGTGCAAGGCGGTGATCTCGGCTGGCGCGAGGCTGGCCAACTGCCAACCCTCTTTGCTGACCGGGTTCGCACCATGCAGGCGGGTGAAGTCAGTGAGCTGATCACGACCGATGGCGGTATCCATATCATCCATCTGGCTGAAGTTCGTCGCCCAGACCAACCCACCTATCGGGTGACCCAGACCCGCGCCCGTCACATCTTGTTGCGTGAGGGGTCACTGACCGATGAGTCGGAGATCGCGCGGCGCCTGAGTGATCTGCGTCAGCGCATCCTTCTGGGTGATGACTTCGCCGCACTGGCCCGCGTCCACTCCGATGACCGCGGTTCAGCCGCCGAGGGGGGTGACCTTGGCTGGGTCAACCCGGGTGAGCTGGTACCCCAGTTCGAAGAACAGATGAACCAGCTCCAACCCGGTGAAATCAGTGAGCCCTTTGCCACCGGTTTCGGTTGGCACATCGTGCAGGTCATCGACCGTCGTACGCGCGACGACAGCACGGCCTTTCTGCGCAACGAGGCACGCCGTGCCGTTCGTCAGCGCAAGATGGAGGAGACCCTGGAACAGTGGCTGCGCCGACTGCGTGACGAAGCCTTTGTCGAATTTCGTCTCGAAGGGTCTTGATGGCCGGTGAGTGCCACCCGTCCTCTTGCCATCACCCCGGGTGAACCCGCCGGTATCGGACCGGATTTGCTGCTTCAACTGACGGCGAGCCACTCGCCACGACCGTTGGTCGCCATTGCCGATCCTTGCCTGCTAGAAGCACGCGCCAACCAGCTTGGACTGACGGTCAATCTGCGCGAATGGCCAGGCCCAGAGGCCACGGTCGCTTTCCGACCCGGCCAGCTTTGGGTACAGCCCGTTTCCTGTCCGCACCCGGTCACCCCGGGCCAACCCGATCCAGCCAACGCTGGCTACCTCCTCAACACGCTCGACCGTGCCGTGGATGGCTGTCTCCGTGGGGATTTTTGCGGCCTGGTGACCGGCCCTCTGCATAAGGGCGTCATCAACGACGCCGGCATCCCTTTCAGTGGCCACACTGAGTATCTGGCCGCCCGCAGTAACGTCGCATCGGTGGTCATGATGCTAGCCTGCCATACTTTGCGTGTCGCGCTGGTCACGACACATCTCCCGCTGAGTGCCGTGGCCAGCCAGATCACCGTCGAACGCCTCACAACGACCCTGCGTATCCTCGACTCGGCCCTGCGTCGCCACTTTGCTCTCATGGCACCGCGCATCCTAGTCTGTGGCCTCAACCCTCATGCCGGCGAGGCAGGTCACCTCGGTCACGAGGAGCTGACGATCATCACACCGGTCCTTGAACAGTTGCGTCATGAAGGATTGCACCTCACCGGCCCAGTACCGGCCGACACCGCTTTTGTCCCTGCCAGCCTCGAGGCGCACGACGCCGTGCTAGCCATGTACCATGACCAGGGTCTTCCTGTACTCAAGCACCGCTGCTTCGGCCAAGCTGCCAATATCACGCTGGGTCTTCCCTTCCTGCGTACTTCAGTCGACCACGGTACCGCACTGCCACTGGCGGCCACGGGCCGTGCCTCAATCACCAGCCTGGCATACGCCGTCGACCAAGCTCTGGTGTTGCTGCCATGATCGAGCATCGAGCACGTAAGCGTTTCGGGCAGAATTTTCTGCATGATCCGGCTGTCATCCAGCGCATCGTCCGCGCCATTGCACCACAGCCCGGCGACCATCTGGTCGAGATTGGACCTGGGCTCGGCGCGCTGACTGCCCCACTACTGGCGGCGTCGGGTCGGCTCGATGTGATCGAGCTGGATCGTGATCTGGCCGCCCATCTCCCTGTTGCGCTGGCTGGTCAAGGTGAGCTGGTCGTCCATCAGGCCGACGCACTGCGTTTCGATTTCTCCCGGCTGGCCGGTGGTGGGCGCCTCCGTGTCGTTGGAAACCTACCTTACAACATCTCGACACCGCTGCTCTTTCACCTCTTTGCCCAGCACGATGTCATTGATGACATGCACTTCATGCTCCAGCGCGAGGTGGTCGACCGCCTTGTGGCGCGCCCTGGTCAGCGAGGCTGGAGCCGACTCTCAGTGATGGCAGCCTGGTACGTCTCTGCGACCTACCTGCTTGACGTCGGGCCGGGCGCCTTCCGCCCGGCTCCCAAGGTCGATTCTGCCGTGGTACGCCTGATTCCGCATGCTCACCCGCCCTCGGATGCCGTCACGTCAGAAGCCCTGGCGCGCGTTGTGACCGCCGCCTTTTCCCAGCGCAGAAAAACGCTGCGCAACAGTTTGCGCAACCTGCTCGATGAAGCGGCGATTCGTGCGGCCGGCGTCGATCCGCTGGCGCGGGTTGAGCGTCTCTCGCTAGACGACTTTGTTCAACTGACGCGACAACTCCCATGACTGCTCCTTTTGGTGCCACCCTTCCCGTCCTGCGCTGTCGCGACCTTGAGGTCAGCTCTACGGCCGAGCTGGTCACACGTTATGGTCTCACGCTACAGTGGGTGGCTGATGAGGCCGCTATTCCCGGCAGCTATTGGGGCGATGCCGAGGCCGGTATCATCGGTTTGGCGCTCTTTGTTCGCGCTGACACGCCGGTTCACTCGATGTTGCATGAGCTCTGTCACGTCATCTGTATGGATAGTGGTCGCCGCCATGCGCTCGATACCGATTCGGGTGGTGACTACGCCGAGGAAGACGCCGTGTGCTACCTGCAGATACTCCTCTCCGAGTACATCCCAGACATGGGACGTGATCGCATGCTGGCAGATATGGATTGCTGGGGTTACACTTTCAGACTGGGGTCCGCCCGCGAGTGGTTTCTCCACGACGCCGCTGACGCACGTGACTGGTTACTGCGTGAGGGGCTGATCGATACATCCGACAGACCGCTTTGGCGCCTGCGCCCATAGGACACGATCATGGCCTACGAGATCTCCAATTACTATGAACCGCTGGTCTTCAGTGCAATTCGCCGTCATGCGCACGATCGATTTCAGCAGATGCCCGATCACGAGCTTTTGGAAGACGCCGCCTGTCTGGCACTCAACCAGCTCCCATCCCGCTATGTCCGTCACCACGTCGACACCAGTTTTTACCTGACGGTACAGGAGCGTGATGAAATGGATCAGGCCATTGAACAGGCTGTTCGTCACGCCTTTGACCACCTGACCCGCCATCGAGACAAGCGTCCCGATACCTATTCTCAAACTGACTAGCATGGCTGCGCATGTCATCCAGACCGATCCTGCCGGAACCGTCGCCGCCCTCGCCGATGTACTGGTAGCTCGTGCGGCTGATGCGGTCCAGCAACGCGGTGTCTGTCACATCGCCCTCTCCGGTGGCAGCACCCCTGAGCAACTGTATCGCCTTCTAGCCAGTACCGAGTGGTCCGTCCGCTTCCAGTGGCCAGCCATACAGCTCTGGCTAGGTGATGAGCGTTGTGTGCCTGCTGATCATGCCGAAAGCAATTACCGTATGGTTCAGTCCAGCCTGATCGATCGGATGGGCAGCAACGCCCCGCCGCTCCATCGAGTGCGCACTGAGCTCGGCGCCGAAGCGGCAGCTGTCGATTATCAACGACGCCTGCTCGCGCATCTGCCTGCTTCGCAGCATATACCCCGCTTCGACATCATCTTGCTCGGTTTGGGTATGGATGGCCACACGGCTTCCCTCTTTCCTGACACCGCTGTCCTACATGAGCGCGAACGGCTGGTCAGTGCTGTTGCTAGCCCTCAGCTTGCACGTGCACGCATCACCTTTACCTACCCTCTCATCAATGCCGGTCGGGCGGTCTACTTTTTGGTCACAGGGGCTGAGAAGGCTCCGGTCGTCGCTCAATTGCTGGGCCCTTCGGCTATCAATACACGCTTTCCTGCTGCCCACATTGCGCCGGCAGGTGAGCTTTGCTGGTATCTCGATCAACCTGCAGCCTCGGAGCTCCCGTCTTGAGTCGTCCGGTACATCTGCTCTCTGGTGATATCGGTGGCACCAAGTGCTTGCTGGCCTTATCGCGGCTCGTTCGTACTGCTCACGGTGTGACACTCGAAACGGTTTATTCCAAACGTTACGCCAGTGCCGATTGGCCCGGCTTGGAGCCCTTGGTTCGTCACTTTCTGCAGTCGTGTCACTCGCCCTCCATCACGGCAGCCTGTTTCGGGATCGCTGGTCCGATTGAACACTGTGGCGATGTCCAGCACTCCTCACTGACCAACCTCAGCTGGCGGCTAGACAGTGACCAGCTTTCGAAGGCCTTGGCCATCCCTCGTGTTGAGCTGATCAATGACTTTGCCGCCGTAGCCTACGCCATTGACCACCTCACGGCTGATCAACTGTTGACGCTGCAGCCAGGTACACCCTCTGACCGCGGCACACGCCTCATCGTTGGTGCCGGTACCGGCCTTGGCCTCGCGCACGCCGTCACTGGCGGGCATGGGAATTGGCGTATTCTCTCCGGTGAGGGCGGCCATGTCGATTTTGCACCTACTTCCGCTGATGAGATCGCGCTGCTCCAGTACATGTGGCAACGTCATGATCGTGTCTCCAGTGAGCGTCTCCTATCCGGCGCTGGACTCGCTGCCATCCTTGCATTCTGTCGACAGCAGGCTGGCTCCGACAGCCCTGCCTTACTCGACGCGCTGCAAGCCGATCAGGATCCAGCGGCTGTTGCGACTGGCCTGGCGCTTGATGGTCATGATCCGGTCTGTAGCCGAGCCGTTGAACTCTTTCTACGTATCTACGGTGCCTATGCCGGTAATGCCGCTCTCTTTACCCTCCCTGCCGGCGGTGTCTACATTGCTGGTGGTATCGCTGCACGTATCCCCAGTCTGCTCCGTTCCGGGCCCTTTCTCACTGCCTTCAATGCCAAAGGCCGCATGGCCCCGCTGATGGCTCGCCTCCCTGTCTATCTGATCATGGATCCCTCTGCAGGTCTGCTTGGTTGCACGCAGCGAGCTGCCAAGTTGGCACAGCACTGATCCTGAGCTTCGCTATTGCCAGGTCGGATCAATTTTTCCGGTCTTCGCTACAATAGAGCTGTTGGATGTCTCATACAGGGAGGTGGAGATGACCGAATTACATTCAGACGTTGAGCGCCCGATCGCGATCCACGTCGTTACCCAATACATCGCTGCACAGTCTGCACCCGAGCAGCGCCGCTATGTTTTCAGCTATTCCATCACCATCGAAAACCGCGGTCCTGTGACCGCTCAACTCTTGTCTCGCCACTGGGTCATCACGGATTCCAATGGTCATGTACAGGAAGTGCGGGGTGACGGGGTGGTTGGTGTTCAGCCGTATCTGCGCCCTGGTGAGCGCTTTCAATACACCAGTGGCGCCGTCATCGAGACCCCGGTCGGCAGCATGCACGGTGAATATCAGTTGCGTACCGGTGACGGCGTCGATTTTTCAGCGCCGATCGCCCCTTTCCGACTCTCCATTCCTCACATACTCCACTAATCATGGCCATCTACGCCGTTGGCGATGTTCAAGGTTGTTACGATGAACTCTGTCGTCTGATCGACCGTATCGACTTCCAGCCTGAACATGACACACTTTGGCTCTGCGGTGATCTGGTCAACCGTGGCCCGGCATCGCTTGAGGTGCTCCGTCTGGTGCGTGATCTCGGTACTGCCGCCGTTGCTGTATTAGGCAACCATGACCTCCATCTGCTAGCCGTTTCACAAGGCATTCGCCCACTCAAGCGACGCAGTGACACCTTCGACGATGTCCTTGCAGCAGCTGATGCGGCGGAGCTCATTGACTGGCTGCGCCATCGTCCCTTGATCCATTACGATGCGGCCATTGCCACGACACTGGTACATGCCGGGCTTCCGCCTCAGTGGTCCATCGATGATGCGCTTAGCCATGCCGCCGTAGTGCACAGTGGCTTGCGCGGGGAAGGCTGGGTTGAGTTACTGCGTGTCATGTATGGCAATGAGCCGGTGCGCTGGGAGGCACAGATGTCTCAGGAAGCATTGATTCGTTTTACCATCAATGCCCTGACACGGATGCGATACTGCCATTCTGACGGGTCGTTGGCACTCAAGTTCAAAGGTCAGCCCGGCTCTCAGCCGTCCGGGCTGTTGCCATGGTTTGATCTAACCACACGGGCAAACCGCCATCAGCGTATCGTCTTTGGCCACTGGTCGACGCTTGGCCTGCTTCACCGAGCCGATTTGATCGCCCTTGATACCGGCTGTCTATGGGGAGGTTCGCTCACAGCTGCGCGACTGGACAGCTGTGAGCCGACCTTCATTCGCTTGCCTTGCCGTGGTTACCGATCGCCGCGCTGATCAGACATCAAGGTTGCTCGCCTGCAACGCATTTTTCTCTATGAAGTCGCGTCTTGGTTCCACCTGATCACCCATTAGAGTAGTAAAAATCTCGTCGGCCGCTACGGCATCCTCAATCCGGACCTGTAGCAGACGACGCACTTCAGGGTTCAGCGTTGTTTCCCATAGCTGTTCAGGATTCATTTCACCTAGCCCTTTGTAGCGCTGGATATTCTGTCCTTTTCGCGCTTCTTGCATCAGCCATCCCAGTGCTTCTTCAAAACCACTCACCGGGATCACCTTTTCACCCTTTCGCACATAGGCACCTTCGCCGATCAGACCATCCAGCTTTTCTGCCAAACGGCCCAGTGCGTGATACTCTGCGCTGGCAAAAAACTCCATCGGGATCTGCTGCCGACTCTCTTGGCCGTGTCGCCAAGTCTGAATATCGATCGCTTCTGGACGCTGGTCATCGAACTTCAGTTCGGCAGAGGCTTGGGCGCTCTCCTGCTTGATCGTACTATCCAGTTGCTGTGTCCAATGTTGAAGAGCTTCACGGTCCAGAATTCGATCACTCGTCATTCTCGGCAGCTTCAGCATCGCACGCAATGCCGTCTCTCCATACCATCGCCCCAATCGGTGGATCGCTGCCGCAACTGCGGTGTATTCGTCAGCGAGAGTCTCAAGGGCTGTTCCCGCTATGGGTGGCGCGCCTTCAGTCACGTAGAGCTCCGCCCCTTCGATAGCCGTTTGAACAAAATAGTGGTTCAGCTCGGCGTCATCCTTCAGGTAGCGCTCTTGTTTCCCCTTCTTGATTTTATAGAGTGGTGGTTGCGCGATGTAGACGTGGCCACGTTCGATCATTTCGGGCATCTGTCGGTAGAAAAAGGTCAGCAGCAAGGTGCGAATATGTGAGCCATCCACATCCGCGTCGGTCATGATGATAATTCGGTGGTAGCGAAGCTTATCCGGATTGTACTCCTCTTTACCCACGCCACAGCCGAGGGCGACGATCAGGGTGCCGACTTCTGCCGATGAGATCATCTTGTCGAAGCGCGCTTTCTCCACGTTGAGGATCTTCCCCTTCAGTGGGAGAATCGCCTGAAACTTCCGGTTTCTGGCCTGTTTTGCAGAACCGCCCGCCGAGTCGCCCTCGACAATGAATATCTCGGAGAGTGCCGGATCTTTTTCCTGGCAATCCGCCAGTTTTCCTGGGAGGCCAGCGATGTCCAGCGCACCTTTTCTGCGCGTCATCTCGCGCGCCTTGCGTGCCGCTTCCCGTGCACGCGCGGCCTCTACGATCTTGCCCGCAATAGCCTTGGCATCGTTGGGATTTTCCAGCAGGAACGCACTCAAGCGGTCACTCATCAGGGTCTCGACAACACCCTTCACTTCAGATGAAACCAACTTATCTTTCGTTTGTGATGAAAACTTCGGATCTGGCACTTTAACCGAGAGTACTGCAGTCAACCCTTCACGCGCATCGTCTCCGGTTGTCGCTACCTTCGACTTCTTTGCTATCCCCTCTTGTTCGATATAACCGTTCAATGTCCGGGTCATGGCTGATCGAAACCCTGCCATGTGAGTGCCACCATCCCGCTGTGGAATATTGTTGGTATAGCAAAAGATGTTTTCTTGCCATGAGTCGTTCCACTGCAGAGCCACTTCAACGACGATATCGTCCTTTTCCGCAGTAAAGTGGAAGACGTTCTGGTGCAGTGCCGTCTTTTTGTTATTCAGGTGCTCAACAAAGGCACGGATGCCACCTTCATACATGAACGTCTCGTGCTTTCCACTGGCTTCTTCCCTGAGGTCAATACGCACGCCGGAATTCAAGTAAGAGAGCTCTCGCAGCCGTTTTGCAAGTATTTCGTAGTGGAATTTAGTATCCGAAAAGATCGTCTTGCAAGGCTCAAAATAAATTTCAGTGCCAGTCTCTTCAGTCTCTCCTGTAGCAGCCAGGGGCGCACTCGGATCACCAAGCGCATACTCTTGCTGGTGAATCTTCCCATCCCGCTTAATTCTCAGCCTCAAGTAGCTGGATAGCGCATTGACCACTGAGACGCCCACGCCATGCAGCCCGCCTGAAACCTTGTAGGAATTGTCATCAAACTTTCCTCCGGCGTGCAGCACGGTCATGATCACTTCAGCTGCTGACTTGCCTTCCTCCTCATGGATATCCACTGGAATTCCGCGTCCATTGTCGCGTACTGTGATTCCGCCTTCAGTGTGGATCGTAACCTCGATCGTATCGCAATACCCTGCCAATGCCTCGTCAATCGAGTTATCGACGACTTCAAAGACCATATGGTGAAGCCCGGTCCCATCATCGGTATCACCGATGTACATCCCCGGACGTTTTCGAACCGCGTCGAGGCCTTTGAGCACCTTGATATTGGATGAGTTGTAGTTTTCTGACATGGTTTCCTCACTTTCCGGTTTTTCCCGGGATAATCTTTCCCTGTTTCACGTGAAACAGTTCGTAATCTTTATCTCCGACTACCGTCTCTACATCGGGTGTCGGCATGGTAATAAAGGCCTGACAACCTAGTGTCTCAACGCACGCGACGTATTGTCTGGCCTGCACTGGATCGAGCTCAGCAACCAAGTCGTCGATCATCAATACTGGCCAACGGCCCTGAATCGAGCTGATCTGGACTACTTGTGCAAACCAGAGCAAGCTAGTTACGATCTTGACCTGTCCGCGTGAAAGACGGGTAGCTGCTGGAGAACCTGCCACTGTAATATTGAGATCCGCCCTATGAGGGCCATCTCGTGTGAAACCAAGCCGCTTATCACGTGAACGGGTACGCTCAAGATGGGCCTCAAGTGCCGCGTCATCATCCCACCCGCGACGGTAATCAATCCTCAATTCGCCGTAGTCTGTCCAGTCACTCAACAGATGAGCAACAGTACGGCACAAGCCGTCGATATAGTGTCGTCGAAATTGATCGATCAGACCTGACGCTTCGCTGAGTTCTCGCTCCCATACAGTGAATGTATGGTGTCCAGATTTCAGCGCCTGGTTACGCTGTGCCAATGCGCGCTGATAGCGTATCCATGCCACGTGGAAGATGGGTTCCACGTGGAACACACCCCAATCCAGAAAGCGCCGCCGGTTACCAGGACTTCCGTAAATCAAATCAACCGTCTCGGGAGAAATGGAGATAGACGGCATCAACCTCGCTAATTCTGATGCGGCACTCACAGACTTACCAGCGATACGTAATATCGATTGGCTGGGCTCGCGGCGATGGACAACCGGTACTAGCCCTCGATCGCATGCGATCCACCCATTGATCTGGAATGCAGATGCACCTTCTCGGATAGCATGGTTGAGCGTATGTGTCCGCTGAGACTTCCCGGTCGAAAGCAAGTGAATAGCTTCTAGCAAGGAACTTTTGCCCGACCCATTTTCACCCTGAATGATATTCAGGTGGCCATTCGGAGCCAGGTCGACCTCACTGAGGTTTCGCAGGTCCCTGACCAAAAGACGGGTTAACGACATTCACTCGGATCAAAGTCGCATGGGCATGACGACGTAGCGCGAATGAACATCTCCCGCCGGTTCGATCAAGCAGCTGCTGTTTGGATCCGAAAAGATCATGTGAACCTCTGGGCTCTCGATCACCCCGAGTGCATCGAGGATGTACTGGACATTGAAACCGATATGGAATGGCTCGGCGGTATAGGCACAACTGACACGCTCCTCGGCCTCTTCATGCTCAGGATTATGCATAGAGATCCGCATACCCTGATCGGACAAATCGATCCGTACGCCACGAAACTTTTCATTCGAGAGTACTGATGCTCGTAGAAAAGCCTGACGGACTGAATCGCGATCAAGTGCGAGCACCTTGTCTCCACCGGTAGGAATCACCCGTCGATAATCAGGGAAGCGACCGTCAACCAGTTTGGTGGTAAAGACCAGAGAACCGAAGGAGGCGCGCAAGTGGCTGTTGCCAATCTGCAGCGTGACCGGTTCCTGACTGTCGTCCAGTAGCCGTTGCAATTCGATGACGCCTTTGCGCGGTACGATGACTTGGCGATGCTCTGCCGTGTCATGTTCGAGGACGGCTTCACTGTAGGCTAACCGATGCCCGTCAGTAGCGACCGCCCGAAGATTGCGATTATCCAGCTCAACGAGCAATCCGTTCAGATAGTAACGGACGTCCTGCTGGGCCATGGAGAAGCTGGTTCGCTGAATGAGTGAGCGTAAGGCGCTGCCGGGCACGGTGAGCTCATAAGGCTCCGTCAGTTCATCGAGGGAAGGAAACTCGGACGACGGCAAGGTAGCCAACGTGTAACGACTCGATCCGGATCGGACCAGAAAACGGTCATCCGTCAGTTGCACGGAGACCGTGCTTTCATCCGGTAGCGCACGACAGATATCCATGAACTTGCGCGCCGAGACCGTAACCGAACCATCGACTCCATCCTCAACTTGGACCGAAGCAATCATCTGGACTTCTAGATCCGTCCCGGTCAGCGTCAAGCGATTGTTCTCGAGATGCAGCAGAATATTGGAGAGTATCGGGAGCGTCTGACGCCGCTCAACGACATTGGCGACCATTTGCAAGGGACGGAAGAGCTCGTCACGCCTGATGGTAAAGTTCATCGCTTGTTGCCCCTGACCGTTATCTAAAAAATAGATGAATAAAGAAGAAAAACTGTTGTTGTTATTAGCACTGCCAAGCCCTGTGGAAAACCTGACAGCTCATTGTACATCAAACGCTTAAAGCAATAAACCGCGAGCAAGAACCGGTGAAGGACGCGGGGAGACTGTGGGTATCACCGGTGGATCATCTGTGCATAACTTCACGTCATTTTGAATCCACCCCACGTGCACACAAGTTGTCCACATCATGTCGTCAGCTTTCGGATCAGGTGGCGGAGATCTTCCTCAACTCTGTTGTCTTCTTCTTTGAGTTCAATGACTTTTCGACAAGCATGCATCACGGTGGTGTGGTCTCGTCCAAAGCTGGCGCCAATCTCAGGCAGACTGTGGCTGGTCAATTCCTTGGCCAGGAACATGGCAATCTGACGAGGACGGGCGATCGAGCGAGAGCGGCGCTGCGAGAGCAGATCGTTGAGGCGCAGACCATAGTAATCGGCCACCGTGCGCTGGATATTCTCGATCGTGATCAACTTTTCCTGGAAGGAGAAGACATCGCGCAGAGCCTCACGTGCGAAATCGAGCGTCACGGGACGGCCGCTGAAACGCGAGTTGGCGATGACACGACGCAACGCACCCTCAAGTTCACGTACGTTGGAGCGAATCCGTTTGGCAATGTAAAACGCGACATCATGCGGCAGATCGACACCGCCTTGCTCAGCCTTGCTGAGGAGAATAGCGACACGTGTCTCCAGCTCAGGGGGCTCGATGGCAACGGTCAGCCCCCAGCCGAAGCGTGACTTGAGCCGCTCCTCCAGTCCGTTGACATCCTTGGGGTAGCGATCGCAGGTAAGCACCACCTGACGCTGACCTTCTAGCAGGGTATTGAAGGTGTGGAAGAACTCCTCCTGTGAACGGTCTTTGTTGGCAAAGAACTGAATGTCATCGATCAACAAGGCATCGACAGAACGATAGAAGTTCTTGAACTCATCGATAGCGTTGTGTTGGAGCGCCTTGACCATGTCCGCAACAAAACGCTCAGAGGAGAGAAAGACGACTTTACCACCCGGGTTTCGAGCCAGAATTGCGTTGCCGATGGCATGCATCAAGTGGGTTTTGCCCAGACCTACTCCACCATAGAGAAAAAGCGGGTTATACGCCGTGCCGGGATTGGTGGCAACCTGACTGGCTGCTGCCTTGGCCATCTGATTCGACTTGCCTTCGACAAAGAGATCAAAGGTAAGCTTGGTATTGAGCGAGTTGCTGCGAGCATAGCGCAGGCTGGCCACCTGACTACTGCCAGTTGAATTGGGCGGGGATGAAACTGAAGAAGGCGATGCTGCAGCAACGGGACGGCTACCAACCTCGAAGATGACCTTCAAGGGTTCTGTGCCGTGCAGCTCGGTAGCGGCCTGCTGGATCAACGCCATGTGCTGATCACGCACATGCTCAAGAACAAACGGGTTGGGTGCCAATATTTGCAGTAATCCGGGCTGCTCAACAGCCTGGAGCGGCAGTATCCATGTGGCATACTCCTGAGCAGGGAGCAGCCCTTCCAGCCGTTGCAGACAGCGGTTCCAGAGTGTCATCGAGTCATCAACGTCAGGCGGTCGCTTCCTTGGCCAGACGCTCCAATTCACCCTGCTGGTAGAGCTCCAGGGTGATATCACAGCCGCCGATCAGCTCACCCTTGATGTAAAGCTGAGGGAAGGTCGGCCAGTCGGCGTAGCGAGGCAGGTTCTCGAAGATCTCGGGATCGGCCAGTACATTCACATAGGCGAACTCGACACCGCACTGCTGCAGTGCCTGGGCGGCGCGGCTGGAGAAGCCGCATGAGGGAAGCTGAGGGGTGCCCTTCATGAAGAGGACAATGGGGTGTTCCTTGACAATCTGGTCAATGCGCTCAAGTACGTCCATGCGGTGGTTCTCCTAGTTAAGTCGGTACCGGTCGCCAGTATCGCTCAGCCAGCCAGATGGTTCAACGCTCAGGGGGCACGGCTACAGAGCAGATGACCGTCGACATGACGTTGTAACCAGAGTTCGAGCAGCGCCAGATGCCACAGCTTACTACCCTGGAGCCGGGTGTAGTGGGCCGACGCTTCTGGCGCGGCAAGGAGACGCTCGACATACTGGCTATCGAAGAGGCCGCGTTCACGTGCCGGCTGTGAGAGCAGGATGTCGCGCATGAAGTCGAGGAAGGGGCCGCGGACGTACTTCAGGGCCGGCATGGGAAAGTAACCCTTGGGGCGGTCAATGACGGCATCGGGCAGACGGCCACGGGCGATGGAGCGCAGCACGTGTTTGCCTCCGGAGGCGAGCTTGAGCTCAGGCGGCATCGCGGCAGCGAGCTCGACCAAGTGGTGGTCCAGGAAGGGCACGCGCGCCTCGAGCCCCCACGCCATGGTCATGTTGTCGACCCGCTTGACCGGATCATCGACGATCAGCGTAGTGACATCGAAGTGCAGTACCCGGTCGATGAAGGTATCGGCTTCGGGCATCGCGAGACGTTGAGCTACCAGGCCAGAGGTGTAGTCATCGCCACGCCAGGGTGCGGTGACGGTCGCCAGCAGCTCGTCATGGTCACGATCAAAATAGTGGTCGGCGAAGCGGCGCACAAGGTCACCTTCAGCCGCAGCCATGCGCGGATACCAGAAGTAGCCGGCAAAGACTTCGTCAGCTCCCTGGCCACTTTGCACCACCTTGACCTCGCGCGAGACCTGCTCAGCGAGCAGGTAGAAAGCCACCGCATCCTGTCCGACCATCGGTTCGGCCATCTGCTCGACGGCCTCAGGCAGACGCTGCAGGACCTCGTCGTTGGGAATCAGAAAACGGTGGTGGCGCGTGTCGTAACGGGCGGCGACAGGATCGGAGAACTCGAACTCGGAGCCGCTTTCCTGGGCAGCATCCTCGAAGCCGATGGAGAAGGTGTTCAGCTGGTCGACACCGGCCTCGGCGAGCAGGGCCACCAGCAGGCTCGAGTCGAGCCCGCCGGAGAGCAGGACCCCCACGGGGACATCCGCTACGACCATGCGTTTGCGCACGGCCTCACGCAAGGACACGTGGATTGCCTCGGTCCACTCGGCCTCGTCCCATCCCGTTTGACTGCGTACGGCATCGAGTTGCCAGTAACGGCGGTGGTGGCTCGAGCCGTCGGCGGTGAGCGTCAGGGTGGTGGCCGGTTCCAGTTTGCGGATGCCCTGCAGCAGGGTGCGTGGCGCAGGGATGACGGCGTGCAGGGTCAGTTGATGGTGCAGGGCGATCGGGTCGATATCGGTATCGATACCGCCGCCGGCGAGCAGTGCCATGGTGTTGGAGGCAAACCGAAAACCATCGCTGCCCGGGGCATAGTAGAGCGGTTTGATGCCAAGTCGATCACGTGCCAGGAAGAGTTGCTGCTGGTGCCGGTCCCAGATGGCGAAGGCAAACATGCCGTGCAGCCGTTCGACGCAGTGCTCACCCCAGGCGTGATACGCCTTCAGGATGACCTCACTGTCGCCACGTGAGAAGAAGTGGTAGCCGAGTTCGGCCAACTCGGTACGCAGCTCACGGTAGTTATAGATCGTGCCGTTAAAGACCAGCGTCAGACCGAGGGTGGCATCGACCATCGGCTGGGCAGCATGATCGGACAGATCAATGATCGCCAGACGACGGTGACCTAGGGCGACCGGCCCATCATGCCAGACCCCTTCGCCATCGGGTCCCCGCCGCGCCAGGGATGGCAGCATGCGGCGGACCAGATCGATCCGTCCGGCACCGCCATCAAGACGCAACTCACCACAAAATCCGCACATCCGGCCTCTCTCCCTGTATTGGTCGGCCAAGGCATGTTAAGGTAACCGACTCGAATCATAAAGCACCGCGATCAGCGCGTGCATCCAAACGACCCGCGGGCAGGCGCCCGCCAGCGGCCGACCACACCGGCCGGCAAGGGTCATCAACGCGGCCATGGGCCGTTCGGGTCCAATGACCCACGAGTCGCCCAGCGACGACAGCACCGGAAACAGGGTCGGAGCCCGCTCCAACGGCCCCGGGAACCGGAAAGCCAGCACACAACAGAGCAGCAGGCGGACTCGAATCGGGCCGACCGGCATCACGATAGCGTGATCGTTCGCGCAGGTTCGTCTGCGTCTGCCGCCAACTGACCAGAAAGAGGGAGGTAAGATCTGCATGAGCAACGAGATCATCAGCGCCAATCCGGTGCAGAACTACGGCGAGGACCCCACCGAAGTCCGTGACACCGGCAAGTATCAGGAGGAGTATGTCCACGACTTCGTCGGCAAGTGGGACCAGTTGATCGACTGGAAGGCGCGGGCCGAGAGCGAAGGGGACTTTTTCATCCGCGAGCTCAAGGCGCGCGGGGTACGCAAGGTTCTTGATGTGGCCACCGGCACTGGCTTCCATTCGGTGCGCCTGATGCAGGCCGGTTTCGATGTGGTCAGCGCCGATGGCAGCCCGGAGATGCTGGCCCGCGCCTTCGCCAACGGACGCAAGCACGACCTGATCCTGCGCACGATCCAGGCCGACTGGCGCTGGCTCAACCGGGACATCCACGGCAAGTTCGACGCCGTTATCTGCCTCGGCAACTCCTTTACCCACTTGCACGACGAGCGTGACCGGCGCAAGGCGCTGGCCGAGTTCTACGCCGCCCTCTACCACGACGGCATCCTGATCCTCGACCAGCGCAACTACGACAGCATCCTGGATGACGGTTTCTCGTCCAAGCACACCTATTACTACTGCGGCGACAACGTCAAGGCCGAGCCGGAGTACGTCGACGAGGGGCTGGCCCGCTTCCGCTATGAGTTTCCCGACAAGTCGGTCTTCCACCTCAACATGTTCCCGCTGCGCCGGGAGTACACGACCAAGCTGATGCGCGAAGTCGGCTTCCAGCAGGTCAAGACCTATGCCGACTTCCAGGAGACCCACCACCAGGCCGATCCTGACTTCTACATCCACGTTGCCGAGAAGAAGTACCTGCAGACGGAAGAGGAGTGAGCGATGAGCCAGAGCGAAAGCAATGATGTCGTCGGGGTGGCCCGCGACTACTACAACAGTGACGACGCCGACAGCTTCTACGCCACCGTCTGGGGCGGCGAGGACATCCACATCGGCCTCTACCGGGATGAGCAGGAGAGCATCGCAACGGCTAGCCGTCGCACCGTCGAGCAAATGGCTGAGCGGCTGGGCCAGATCACCCCGGCCATGCGCGTGCTCGATCTGGGTGCCGGCTACGGCGGCACCGCCCGCTATCTGGCCGAGCGTTTCGGCTGCCACGTCACCTGCCTCAATCTGAGCGAGGTGCAGAACGAGCGCAACCGACGGATGAACCGGGAGCAGGGGCTGGATGAGAAGATCCGGGTGGTCGATGGCAACTTCGAACAGGTCGATGAGCCCGACGCCAGCTTCGACATCATCTGGTCGCAGGACGCCTTTCTCCACAGCGGTCGCCGCGATACCATCATCGGCGAGATCGCCCGCCTGCTCAAGCCGGGCGGACAGGCCATCTTCACCGATCCGATGCAGAGCGACGACTGCCCGGAGGGGGTGCTCGGCCCGGTGCTGGCCCGCATCCACCTCGACTCGATGGGCTCACCCGGCTTCTACCGCCAATCGGCGCAGCGCCATGGGCTCGAACCGATCGGCTGGGACGACCACAGCCAGCAGCTGACAACCCACTACAGCCGTGTGCGGGATGAGATTATCCAACGACACGACGAACTGCGTACCGTCTGCAGCGAGGCGTATATCGAGCGTATGAAGGCCGGGCTGCAGCACTGGGTCGATGCCGGTCGCAGCGGTTACCTCTGCTGGGGCATCCTGCAGTTGAAGAAGCCGTAAGGCGTTGGCAGCGGCGGCGCGAGTCAGGCAATATGAAGCCTTCTTCACCTTGAGGAGCCGTCACCATGGAGCTGGCCACCGTCTGTCGCCGCCGGGCTGAACGTTTGTGGCAGAGCTGGCTCGAGGCCGCGCAGCAGGCCGGGGTCGAGCCACCCCAGGATACGCGGCTGGCCGAGAGCCGGGAACGGGTCTGGGGGGCCAGTGAGTTTGTCGCGCGCAACTGCATCCGCCATCCCGAGCTGCTACTCGACCTCAGCGCCAGTGGCGAACTGTGGCGCGCCTGGGAGGATGACGACTACCGCCGCCATTTGACCGAGGCCCTGGCGGGGATCGAGGACGAGGCCACCCTGTCACGCCGTCTGCGCGCGCTCAGGCGGCGCGAGATGGTGCGCATTGCCTGGCGTGACCTGGCCGGACTGGCTGATCTGGCCGAGACCACCGGCGACCTCTCTACCCTGGCCGAGTGCCTGACCGATCGGGCACTGGCCCTGCTGGATGGCTGGCAGCGTGCCGAGTACGGCACCCCGACCGGCAGCGACGGCCGGCCGATCGGCCTGGTGGTGCTCGGCATGGGCAAGCTCGGTGCGCGTGAACTCAACTTCTCCTCCGACATCGATCTGATCTTCGCCTTTGCTGAAGAGGGTGAGACCCAGGGCGGCCCACGTTCGGTCAGCCACGAGGAGTACTTCACCCGACTTGGCCGGCGCCTGATCGATGCCCTCGACCGGGCCACGGCCGACGGCTTTGTCTTCCGCGTCGACATGCGCCTGCGCCCGTTCGGCTCGACCAGCCCGTTGGCCACCAGCTTCGACGCGATGGAGGAGTACTACGAATCGCAAGGGCGCGAATGGGAGCGCTACGCCATGATCAAGGCGCGCCCGATTGCCGGCGACCCGACCGCAGGGGAGCAGCTGATGGCGCGGCTGCGCCCCTTCGTCTACCGCCGCTATCTCGACTACGGCGCCTTCGAGTCGCTGCGCGAGATGAAGGCAATGATCGCCAGCGAAGTCCGGCGCAAGGGGCGACAGGCCAACCTCAAGCTGGGCCCCGGCGGCATCCGCGAGATCGAGTTCATCGCCCAGGCCTTTCAGCTGATCAGGGGCGGGCGCGAGCCCGAACTGCAGGAGCGGCGAGTGCTCACGGTGCTGCAGCGGCTGCAGTTGGCAGGCTACCTGCCCGACTTCGTCGTGCAAGAGCTGAGCGAGGCGTACGATTTTCTGCGTCGGGCCGAACACCGCTTGCAGGCGTATGAGGATCGCCAGACCCACGACCTGCCGGCCGAGCACGACCAGGAGGGCATCGAGCGCCTGGCCTGTGCCATGGGCTATGCCGACAGCGCCCACTTCCTGCGTGACCTCGACCGCCACCGCAGCCGGGTTCAGCGCCACTTCGAACAGGTCTTCGAGGCCCCGCAGACGCGCCATGCCGAGAGTGATGAGCACGACCTGGTCGCCCTCTGGAACGGCCTGGCCGATGACGAAGCGGCACTCGCCACACTGAGCGCGCTGGGCTACGAGCAGCCGCAGCCGGCCTATGAGCAGCTCACGGCCCTGCGTGAGAGCCACGCCGTGCGCGCCCTCTCCAAGCGTGGCAGGGAGCGTATGGACCGCTTGGTACCGCTGGCCATCGGCGTCTGTGCCGGCATGGAGGCGAGCGGCGACAGCCTGCAGCGGCTGCTCGGTCTGGTCGAGACAATCGCCCGGCGTACCGCCTATCTCGCCCTGCTGGTCGAGAACCCGATGGCCCTCTCCCAGCTGGCCCGTCTGTGTGGCGCCAGTCCCTGGATCGCCCGGCTGCTGACCCGCCACCCGCTGCTGCTGGACGAGCTGCTCGATCCGCGTACCCTCTATGCCCCGCCCGACCGCGACGAGATGGCCGGCGAACTGCGCCAACAGCTGGCCCGTGTCGATCGCGCCGATCTCGAGCAGCAGATGGACAGCCTGCGCCATTTCCAGCAGGCGACCACCCTGCGGGTGGCCGCCGCCGATGTCAGCGAGGCGATGCCGCTGATGGTGGTCAGCGACCACCTGACCTGGCTGGCCGAGGTACTCGTCGACGAGGTGCTCGAGATCGCTTGGGGCCACCTGGTCGAGCGCCACGGCCGGCCCAGTTGTGACGCCAGCGGAACGGCCTGCGACAAGGGCTTCGCGGTGATCGCCTACGGCAAGATGGGCGGCTGGGAGCTGGGCTACGGCTCCGACCTCGATCTGGTCTTCCTCCACGGCAGCAGCAGCGAAGACAGCCCCACCCACGGCGAGCGCCCGATCGAGAGTGCGGTCTTCTTCGCCCGGTTGGGCCAGCGCATCATCCATATCCTGACCTCGCGCACCGCCGCCGGCACCCTCTACGAGGTCGACACACGACTGCGTCCGAGCGGCGCCTCCGGTCTACTCGTCTCCGGGATCGACGCCTTTGCCGAGTACCAGAACGACGAGGCGTGGACTTGGGAGCACCAGGCCCTGGTGCGCGCCCGTGCCGTGGCCGGTGATCCGGTCATCGCCGAGCGTTTCGCCGAGATCCGGCGCGCCGTGCTGACCCGCCCACGCGACCCGGAGCAGCTGCGCGACGAGGTGCGCCAGATGCGCGAGAAGATGCGCACCAGCCTGGGCAGCCCGAAGGCCGGCGAGTTCGACATCAAGCAGGATGCCGGCGGCATCGCCGACATCGAATTCATCGTCCAGTACCTGGTTCTGCGCCATGCTGGGGAGGTCGACGCGCTGCTCGACTGGACCGACAACATCCGCATCCTGCACACCATCGCCGGCAGCGGCCTGCTGCCACGTGAGCGCTGCGACCAACTGGCCGACGCCTACCGCAACTACCGCCGGGCGATCCACCGCCTGACCCTGCAGCAGCAGCCGGCCCGCCTTCCCGAGCCCCACTTCGCCGAGGAGCGCGCCCACGTCAGCGCCGTCTGGCAACAACTTTTCGGTTGAACCGTGCTGCCGGATGTTCTATAACTCACGGTTCGCAACCGACCCTTCAAGGAGCAATGACCGATGTCGATGGATGACCGCGATGGCGTGATCTGGCTCGACGGCCAACTGGTGCCGTGGCGCGAGGCCAAGACCCACGTTCTCACCCACACCCTGCACTACGGCATGGGGGTCTTCGAAGGGGTGCGCGCCTACGCCACCGACAGCGGTCCGGCGATCTTTCGTCTGCAGGCCCACACCGAGCGCCTGTTCCGTTCGGCCAAGATCCTCAACATGAAGATGCCGTACGACATCGAGACGCTGAATCAGGCGCAGATTGCCGCCGTGCGCGAGAACGGGCTCGATGCCGCCTATCTGCGCCCGATGTGCTTCTACGGCTCCGAGGGCATGGGGCTGCGTGCCGACAATCTGAAGGTCCACGTCATGGTCGCCGCCTGGTCATGGGGCAGTTACCTGGGTGCCGAGGGGCTGGAGAAGGGGATCCGCATTCGCACCTCGTCCTTTACTCGCCACCACGTCAACATCACCATGTGCAAGGCGAAGGCCAACGGCAACTACATGAATTCGATGATGGCGCTGCAGGAGGCGGTGCGTGACGGCTACGACGAGGCGCTGCTGCTCGACGTCGACGGCTTTGTGGCCGAGGGCTCGGGCGAGAACTTCTTCATGGTACGTGACGGCGTGATCTACACCCCGGAACTGACCTCGGCACTGGACGGCATCACCCGCGACACCGTCATTCGGCTGGCGCGCAAGGAGGGGATCGAGGTGCGCGAGAAGCGCATTACCCGTGACGAGGTCTACGTGGCCGACGAGGCCTTCTTCACCGGCACCGCCGCCGAAGTCACGCCGATCCGTGAATTCGATGCCCGCACCATTGGCGACGGCGGTCGTGGCCCGATCACCACCCGCCTGCAGTCGCTCTACTTCGATCTGGTCAAGGGCAAGCTGCCGGGCTACGAAGACTGGCTGACCCCGGTCAAGTAATCACGCATCCAACAGGAGAGCGCCATGCCCGCGACCACCACCCCCCACGCGCACGGTGAAGCCACGCCGCATGCTGCGCGCCGCATTGAGGTCGGCCGCGACCAACTGCCGCTGCACTGCCCGATGCCGACGATGAGCCTGTGGAATAGCCACCCGCGCATCTACATCGACTTGAGCACCAGCGGCCACGCCACCTGCCCCTACTGCGGCACCGAGTATGTGCTGAAAGAGGACGCATGATCGAAATAGAACACCAACCCGGTGCCGAACGCCTGCAACAGCTCGGCGTTTTCGACTGGCCGGTGTGGGAGAAGGAGGTCTCGACCTTCCCCTGGCACTACGCCGAGCGAGAGATCTGCTACCTGCTGGAGGGGGAGGTGACGGTCACCCCTGAGGAGGGCGATTCGGTCACCTTCGGTGCCGGCGATCTGGTCACCTTTCCAGCCGGAATGGCTTGTACCTGGGCGATCCATGCGGCGGTGCGCAAGCACTACCGCTTCGGCTGATCACAATCCCCAGGGGCGTTCCAGCTCTTCCGGCCAGCTGACGGTGTAGCCGAAACGCAGCGCCACGCGGCCTTCGGCCGGCAGCTCGCGGTGCCACGCGACCACGCCGGCGCGACCCTCGTGATCCCGCTCGTCCGGCGCGGTGCTCTCCCGACTCAGTTCGACCCGGATACGCTCGTCACGTGCCACCGGCAGCTGGTCGAGCACGGTGACCCGGATCGGTCGACTGTGGCGGCTCTCCAGTTCGATGCGGTGGTCTCGCGTGAGCCGCTGCTGGCGACGCAGCAGCCCCTCCTGCCCGATCACATCGCGCTCGAGCACGTACTGCACCTCAATCTTGTCATCCACGCCGAAGGCCAGGCGCAGTTCGCTGCCCGGGGCCAGCGTCGGCAGTCGGCTGTTGCCGGCAAAGACACCATCCTGAAACAGGGTGAGCGGCCCGGCCGGCAGGGCGATCTCGCCGGGGTAGTCGCCGCGGGCGTAAAGGTAGGCGTGGGGTGATGCCTTGGGCACCACGCGGCTGCTCAGCTCGACCGGCAGCCGCTGTTCGGCGAGCAGGAAGCGGTGGCGGCTGTTGTCCCCGGGAACGCTGACACGACCCGGGACCCGGTAACGGGCGGTGAAGTCGGTCGCCTCGATGCTGGCGCTGGCGTGCTCGGCCTCGGCGAGTGGTGGGGCAGCGGCCAGATCGGCCGACTCGAGCCGCTGGGTACGGGCGACCGGCTGGGGCGGGCGCGCGTCGATGTACCAGGGCGACGGCTCGGGCAGTCGGCCACCGAGGGCAGGGCGCGCGGTGGAGAGCCACAGGGTGGTGGCCTCCCACGCCTCACCGGTCGCCTGACGCACCTCGGCCCGCTGCACCAGGATCAGCTCACCGCTGTGGCTGTCGAGGCGCGCCTCGTAGTGCGGCGTCCAGCCGGCCTGAGGGACGATATAGTCGAGTGTGATCGTGGCCTGACCGGGCGACTGCGCCGTGTAGTGGACGGTGACCTCGAGCTGCTGACGGCGCTCGCGACCGAGTGCCTCGATCTCGCGGCGCAGCCGGTCGATCTCCCGGTCCAGCTCGCGGCGGGAGCGCTCCTGTTCGCGCAGGGCAGTCAGGGTCTCCTGGGCACCGCGCCCGACCAGCTCCCAGGCCTCTTGCCACTGCCCCGGTTCAAGCCGTGGCCCGCCGGCCGCCTCGGCCGGTCGCTGACCGAGCCGTTCGATGAAGCCGAGCTGGAGGGCTAGGGCGCGTTCCTGGTCGGTCGTCTCGCGCTGCAGGTCACTGAGCCGCTCGAGCTCCCGGTTGAGCTGTTGCAACTGCGCCGCAGCCGCCTCGCGGGTCTGCACGATGCGGCTCTCCACGGCACCGAGGGTGAGCCCTTCGACCCCGTAGGCGGCGACACGCAGGCTCTGGCGGTCAAGGCCGGCCGGCAGCCCCTCGAGGCGGATGACCCCTTCACCCGCCTCGAGGGTGGCGCTCTGCTCGCGCGTCACGGCAGCGCGGTCGGGAAAGAGGGTGACCGTGCTGATACGCTCGGCCAGTGCAGCCGGGGCTGCCAGCAGTAGTAACAGTGGCAGCAGGCGACGCGGCAGCATGGGTCGGCGCCTTACTGGAAGAGCGCTTCGAGGAAGCGCTCGAGCTCTTCCCACGAGGCGGCGTCGGCCTCGGCATGGTAGCCGACCGGCATGTCGAACCGCTCGGCCAGCTGGTCGGCGGCCGGGTTGGTGAAGCTGTGGGTGGCGCCGGGATAGGCGATGAAGCGGTAGTCGACGCCGGCGCCCTCCATCTCGTCGATGAAGGCGAGCACCTGCTCCTGCGGCACCAGCGGGTCCTCGGCGCCGTGCAGGACCAGCACGCGGGCGGTGGTGGTCCCGGCCTGCGCCGGGTGGTCGGTCGCCAGTGCGCCGTGGAAGCTGGCCACCCCGAGCAGCTCGGCGCCGGCGCGAGCCATCTCCAGCACCACGCTGCCGCCAAAGCAGTAGCCGATCGCGGCGATGCGTGCCGCGTCGATGTCATCACGCGCATGCAGCCAGTCGAGGGCGGCATTGAAGCGGCTCATCATCAGGTCGCGGTTGCGTCGCACCTGGCCGGCGAAGGCACCTGCCTCGTTGGGATGATCGGCCTGGCGTCCGTCACCGAACATGTCGACCGCCAGCGCGGTATAGCCGAGGCGTGCCAGCCGGCGCGCCTGCTCACGGGCGTGCTCGTTGTGGCCCCACCACTCGTGCACCACCAGCACCGCCGGGCGTTCGCCGGCAAGGCTCGGGTCGTAGGCCAGATAGCCGTGCAGCTCGACCTCGCCGTCGTGGTAGACGATCGACTCGCCGACGAGGCCATGCGCATCGGCCAGGAGTGGGGCACTGAACAGAAGGGCGGCAAAGAGGGTCAGCAAGCGCTTCATGACATCCTGTCTCCGTAGATGAAGAGTCAAGTATTTACATTAGCACCGTGCGCGCAATGGCGCCAATACTACGCGCCGGGCAGCGCAAAGCGGCGGATGTCGGCGCTCGCGGGGATAGTGTTGATGCCATCGATGCGGTCGGCCATGCGCGAGGCGTACCACGGGATCAGCAGGGCGCCGTGCGAGCCGAAGCCGTTGAAGACGCCGAGCCCGGCGTGGTGTGGGTGGAAGCCAAGCAGCGGGCGTCGATCGCCACTGCGCGGCCGGATGCCGACGCGATGGGCGACGACTTCGCAGGCCGGCGGCTGTTGCAGCAGTGCCGGCAGGGCGGCGAGCAGCTGCTCGCGCGCCTCGTGGGTCGGCAGGGTGTCGAGGCGGTCGTGGTCGTAGGTGGCGCCGAGGCGGAAGAGTTCGTCCTCGAACGGCACGATCCACTTGCCGGCGTTGATGATCGCGCGCGGCAACGGCTTGCGGCTGTGCAGGGTCAGTATCTCGCCCTTGATCGGCTTCATCGGCAGCCAGTCGAACCACGGGTTGTCACGCAGGCGGTAGCCTTCGCAGAAGATGGCGCAGCGGGCAGTGATCGCCTGCCATTGAACCTCGTCGCCGACCGGCGTGACCGCGGCCGGGTCGATCCGCGCCACAATGCGGTTTTGCTGCTGATCGAGGTGGTCGCGCAGGGTGTCGAGCAGGGCATTGGTATCGAGGAAGCCGGTGCGGTGCTGGACAAAGCCGCCCAGCGGGGCGTGCACGGCTGCCGGTGGCTCGCCTATCGGCCAGCTCTCGTTGATCCAGGCGCGGTACTCGGGGTCCTGGCGCCGTTCTTCCCAGCGCGCGCGCTCCTGATCGGTGCGAAAGAGGCGCAGCATCGGTCGCTCGTGGAAGAAGCGGCGGTCAAAGGCCGCTTCCAGCTTGCGATAGAGCGCACGCGCCGCCGGTACCAGCAGCTCGGCATCCTCGGTCTTGACCAGGCGCGTGCCGACGATGGCGTTGACCAGCCCGGCGGCGGCCCGAGAGGAGGAGGAGGCGTGGTCGTCGTCGACCACCACCACGCTGCGGCCACGGCGCTGCAGCTCCCAGGCCAGCAAGCTGCCGGCGAGCCCCTGCCCGATGATCAGTACGTCGACGTTGCGCTTGGCCATGCGGCCATTATGGTCATGCCTGCCTCACATTTCCAGCCGGGGTTCGATCAGCGGCCAGACGTTATCAAGGATCAGCGGCTGCGCCTCGGCGGTGGGGTGCAGGCCGTCACTCTGCATCAGGCCGGGCTCAAGCGCCACCCGCTCGAGCAGAAAGGGCAGCAGGGGCAGCTCGAGCCGCTCGGCCACCTCGTGGTAGATGGCGTGGAACCTTCTCTGGTAGAGCGGGCCATAGTTGGGAGGGAGGTGGATGCCGAGCAGTACCACCTCGACGTCGGCCTCCAGAGCGGCCTGAGTCAAACGCTTCAGGTTGGCCCGGATCGCCTCCGGCTGACGGCCGCGCAGGCCGTCGTTGGCACCGAGCTGTAGCAGCAGCAGCGCCGGACGGTGGCTGGCCAGCAGCTCGGGCAGCAGACGCAGACCGCCCTCGGTGGTCATGCCGCTGACACTGGCATTGACCACCCGGTGGGGCAGGCCGTTCGCCTCGATGCGCGTTTGCAGCAGTGCGACCCAACCGGCCTCGACCGGGAGGCCGTAAGCGGCGCTGAGGCTGTCCCCGAGGACCAGCACGACCGGTTCGTCCTGTGCTATAACAGCGGCAGCATGGAGCCAGAGGAGAAGGATCGCGAAGATGGAAGTACGCAGTGACATGGTGGTGGCCGAGGCGTTGGGCAAGCGGGTGGCGAGTCCCGGCGGTGAGCTGACGATACTCGATGATATCAGCTTTTCCATCGCCTCGGGCGAGACGGTCGCTATCGTCGGCGCCTCCGGCTCAGGCAAGTCGACCCTGCTCGGCCTGCTCGCCGGCCTCGACCGTCCCAGCCATGGTCGGGTCAGTCTGAATGGCCACGACCTGAATGCGCTGGACGAGGACGGCCGTGCTGCCCTGCGCGCCGGTCTGGTCGGCTTCGTCTTCCAGTCGTTCCAGTTGCTGCCCAGCTTTACCGCACTGGAGAACGTTCTGCTGCCGTTGGAACTGGCCGGGCGCGATCAGGCCCGCAGCGAGGCGGCCCGGCTGCTCGAGCGAGTCGGCCTGTCGCGGCGTCTGCACCACTATCCGAACCAGCTCTCCGGGGGGGAGCAGCAGCGGGTTGCCATCGCCCGTGCCTTTGCCGGCGAGCCGCGCCTGCTCTTCGCCGATGAGCCGACCGGCAACCTCGACCGCCGCACCGGAGCACACGTCATCGACCTGCTCTTTGCGCTCAATGCCGAGTCCGGCACCACCCTGATCCTGGTCACGCACGACAGTGTGCTGGCCGAGCGCTGTGGCCGTCGCATCGAGATCGAGGGCGGCCGAATGTCGCCCATTATAGGGCCGGGTTAATAATCATGCTGCGCCTGCTCCGCTTTGCTCTGCGTAACCTGCGCCGCGACTGGCGCGCCGGTGAGCTGCGCGTGCTGGTGGCGGCGCTCACCGTGGCGGTCACCGCGGTGACCGGTGTTGGTCTGGTGACCGAGCGCATCCAACGCGCGATGCTGCACCAGGCCGGCGAGCTGCTCGCCGCCGATCTGGCCGTGGTCGGCCCCGAGCAGCCGACGGCGGCGCTGCGCGCGCAGGCCGAACAGGCCGGGCTGGGGCAGGCGCTGACGGTCGACTTTCGCAGCGTGGTGGTTGCCGACGAGGCGATCCAGCTGGTCGAGGCCAAGGCGGTCGGCCCCGGCTACCCGCTACGCGGCGAGCTGTGGCTGAGTGACCGGCCATGGGGGGATGAGCGGCCGACCCCAGGCTTGCCGGCTCCGGGCGAGGCGTGGCTCGACCCGCAGCTGGCGCTGGCGTTGGAGCGTGGCATCGGTGACCGGGTCCAGTTGGGCGAGCTGACGCTGACGGTGAGCGCGATTCTGGCGCGCGAACCCGATCGGGGCGGCGATCTGTTCAGTCTGGCGCCGCGCCTGATGTTCCACCTCGAAGATCTGGCGGCGAGCGGCCTGGCCGAGAGCGGCAGTACCCTGCGCTACCGCCTGCTGCTGGCTGGCGAGAGCGACGATGTCGAGCGCTTCCGGCGCACGGTCGAGGCGCAGCTGAGCCCCGATCAGCAGCTGATCGGTGTGCGCACGGCGCGGCCGGAGATGGAGGCGGCGCTCGATCGCGGTGAGCGCTTCCTCGGGCTGGCCGCCCTGATCAGTGTGCTGCTGGCCGGTGTCGCCATCGGCATGAGTGCCCGCCGCCATGCCGAGCGCCACCTCGACAATGTCGCCCTGCTGCGCTGCCTGGGCGCCTCGCAGCGTTTCACCGTTGCGGTGCATGCCGTGCAGATGGTGCTGCTCGGCCTGCTCGGCGCGGTCCTCGGCGTGGCCATCGGCTGGCTGCTGGGCGAGCTGCTCGCCCTGCTGCTGGCGGGGCTCTTCGCCACCAGCCTGCCGCCTGCCGGCGTGACGCCACTGTTGCGCGGCGTGCTGACCGGGCTACTGGTCCTGATCGGCTTCGCCCTGCCCCCCTTGCTGGCGCTGGCGGATGTGCCGCCGCTGCGGGTGTTGCGACGCGACGCCATCGGCTTGCCGCTGCGCAGCCTCACCGTTTACGGCGCCGCAGCGATCGCGCTGGTGGTGCTGATGGCTTGGCAGGTCCGCGACCTGGAGCTGCTGCTCTGGGTGGTGGGGGGCACGCTGCTGGTGCTTTCACTCTTTGCCCTGGTGGCCGCCGTGCTGGTCGCCGCCCTGGCCCCGCTGCGCCAGCGCGGTGGCGTGGCCTGGCGCTTCGGACTGGCCGCGCTGGCCCGGCGGGCGCGTACCAGTGTTGCGCAGATCGTCGCCTTTGGCCTCGGCTTCACCGTCCTGCTGTTGCTCGCACTGGTGCGGGGCGACCTGCTCGACGAGTGGCGCGCCTCGCTCCCGGAGGACGCCCCGAACCACTTCCTGGTCGACCTGAACGCCGACCAGATCGACCCCCTGCGTGCCTTTCTGGCCGAGGCCGGGCTGGAGCCGCCGGAGGTCTCGCCGATGGTGCGCGGCCGTCTGGTGGCGATCAATGGCCGTCGTATCCAGCCGAGCGACTGGGAGGAGCCACGCACCCAGCGGCTGGTCGAGCGCGAGTTCAATCTCAGCTGGAGCGACCAGCGTCCGGCGCACAACCGGCTCAAGGCGGGCCAGTGGTGGCAGGCAGGCGAGGCCAGCGACCAGGTCTCATTCGAGAGCGGACTGGCCGATCGGCTCGGGATCGGCCTCGGTGATCGGCTCACCTGGCAGGTCGCCGGACGCGAGGTCGAGACCGAGGTCACCAGCCTGCGCGAGGTCGACTGGGACTCGTTCCGGGTCAACTTCTTTGCCATCCTCCACCCTGACCGGCTCGACCATGCCAGTGCCAGCTTCCTGACCGCCTTCCATCTGCCGCCCGAGCAGCGTGGCGAGGTGGTGGCGCTGGTGCGCGCCTTTCCCAATGTCACGGTGATCGACGTCGATGCTTTGATGGGCCGGGTGCGCGAGGTCATCGACCAGGTGGTGCGGGCGGTCGAGCTGGTCTTTCTGCTGACGCTGCTGGCCGGGGTGACCGTACTGCTGGCGGCGATCCAGGCCACCTTCGACGAGCGCCGGCGCGAGGCGGCGGTACTGCGTGCCCTGGGGGCCCGCCAGCGTCACGTCTACGCCGGTATGGCGACCGAGTTCATCGCCCTGGGCGCCCTCTCCGGGCTGCTCGCCGCGGCCGCGGCGAGCGCCCTCGGCTATGCCGTCGCCACCCAGCTCTTCGACCTGCCGTTCCGGGTCAATCCCTGGCTCTGGCTGATCGGGGTCGGGCTCGGCGCCGTCGGGGTCGGGCTGGCCGGGGCGCTCGGCATGCGGCGCGCGGTGACGGCACCACCGGTCGAGGTACTGCGTCAGATTTGACGCGGTGTTGACTTGTCATTTGTCCCGGTGCCGTGGACAATGCCGCCCATGAACCGTCCAGCTGCCCCCCGTATCCGTCCCACCGGCCTCTCCTTCGCGGCCGGCATGATCGTGATGATCGCCTTCTTCCTGCTGACCCTCAGTCTGCTCAGCACGATCCTGCCGCGCAACGAGCTGTTCGAAGCGATCGGCCCGCAACCCGGCGAGCACGTCCTCACGCTGGCCCAGAGCGCGACCGGCGGACTCTTCGCCGGCAGTGGCCAAGGGCGCGTCTGGGAGCGGCGCGGGGCGGCGTGGGAGACGGTCGGCGAGCGCGACGACGAGGCGGCTACCGGGATTACCGCCCTGCTCGCCGAGCCGCAGTTGGTGGCCGGCGGGGCCGACGGGGCGTGGCGATGGAACGCGGCAGCGGCACAGTGGCAGCGGCTCGAGGATGGCTTGCCCGAGATGTACCGGGTCAGCGCCCTGCTGGCCGAGGCCGACGGCGCGGTGCTGCTGGCGACCGACCAGGGGCTGTACCGTTCCGAGGCCGAGCTGACCCAGTGGCAGCGGCTACCGGATGAGGGTCTGCCCGAGTCGGCCACCCTCTATCGTCTCTATCAGGACGGCGATGGCCGGCTCTACGCCGCGACCATTGGCCACGGCCTCTACCGGTTGCAGGGGGCGCACTGGCAGAGCGACAGCGACGGTCTGCCGCCGGCCAGTAACCTCTTCGATCTGATCGAGCTGCCGGACGGTCGGCAGGTGGTCGCCACCGAGCACGGCCCCTTCCAGCGCTCCGGCGACGCGTCCTGGCAGCCGCTGGGCGAGGCGATGGCCGGAAAGCGGGTACTGACCCTGGCGCTGAGCAGCGATCAGGGGCCGCCGCTGCTCTGGGCCGGCAGTGACGACGGCCTGCACCGTCTGCTGCTGGAGGGTGACGGCCACGACTGGCAGCACGCGGCCCGTCTGGCCGCCCAGGTCAGCGCCCTGAGCAGCCACGAGGGGCGCCTCTTTGTCGCCGCCGGCCACGTCTACGACTACCAGTCCTGGCCGGGGCTGAGTGGCTGGCACTTCTTCCTGACCCTGATCTTCTCCGGCCTGCTCTTCTACGCCATCTCGCGCCACCCGCGTCTGGCCCGGGTGGCGTGATCGGGCAAAAAAAACGGGCGCCACGGGGGCGCCCGAAACCACACAATAGCCATACAGGAGAGTATGGTGGCCGGCACACAGGGGGGGAAGGAACCGGCCACGATGACATTCTGCAGATGGCGTGCCAATCTCGGGTTGTTTTTCAGGTGATTGAAATATAACGGGGTAGCAGTGTCGGTCGCCGCCCATTGGCGGACAAGCGACACGCCTGCACGCACCGTAGTGGAGCAAAATGCACAAGGCGATGGAACAGACCGGTGCAGAGCAGCTGCCGGTTAACCAGCGGCGCGACGAGATTGCGCGCACGATTGCCGACCACCCGGTCGTGGTCCTGTGCGGCGAGACCGGCTCGGGCAAGACGACCCAGCTGCCGCAGATCTGCCTGGCGCTCGGGCGCGGTCGCAACGGCCTGATCGGCCACACCCAGCCACGCCGCATCGCCGCGCGCAGCGTCGCGGCTCGTATCGCCGAGGAGCTGGGGCGACCCGACTGGGTCGGCTACAAGGTCCGCTTCAACGATCGCACCGGCCCGCAGAGCCGTATCAAGGTGATGACCGATGGTATCCTGCTGGCCGAGATCGAACACGACCGGGAGCTGCACCAGTACGACACGCTGATCATCGACGAGGCGCACGAGCGCAGCCTCAACATCGACTTCCTGCTCGGCTACCTGAAGCAGCTGCTGCCGCGGCGGCCCGACCTGAAGCTGATCATCACCTCGGCGACGATCGATCCGCAGCGCTTTTCGCGCCACTTCGACGGCGCGCCGGTGATCGAGGTCTCCGGTCGTACCTGGCCGGTGGAGCTGCGCTACCGACCGCTGCACAGCGATGACCCGGACGAGGCCGACCGCGACCTGCAGCAGGGGATCCTCGATGCGGTCGATGAGCTGGCCGCTTGCGGCCCCGGCGACGTGCTGGTCTTTCTGCCGGGCGAGCGCGAGATTCGCGAGGCCGCCGAGCGGCTGCGCAAGCACCACCCGCCGCAGACCGAGATCCTGCCGCTCTATGCGCGGTTGACGGCACAGGAGCAGCAGCGGGTCTTCAGGGGCCACCCCGGCCGGCGCATCGTCCTCGCCACCAATGTCGCCGAGACCTCCCTGACCGTGCCCGGCATTCGCTACGTGGTCGACACCGGGCTGGCGCGGATCAGTCGCTACAGCGTCCGCGCCAAGGTGCAGCGGCTGCCGGTGGAGAAGGTCTCGCAGGCCTCGGCCGAGCAGCGCAAGGGGCGCTGTGGGCGGGTCGCCGCCGGGGTCTGTATCCGACTCTACGACGAAGACGACTTCAACGCCCGGCCCGCCTTTACCGACCCCGAGATCGCCCGCACCCACCTGGCCGCGGTCATCCTGCGCATGGAGAGTCTGGGGTTGGGCGCGGTCGACGCCTTCCCCTTCGTCGAGCCGCCCGATGGCCGCCTGGTCAGCGACGGCTACCGCTTGCTGCACGAGCTGGGCGCGGTCGATGGGCAGCGGCGGCTGACCCCGCTCGGCCGGCGTCTGGCCCGCTTCCCGCTCGATCCGCGTCTGGCCCGGATGGTACTGGCCGGGGCCGAGGAGCAGGCGCTGGACGAGGTACTGGTGATCGCCAGCCTGCTCGGCAGCCAGGACCCGCGTGAACGGCCGCACGACCAGCGGGAAAAGGCCGACGAGGCCCACCGGCGCTGGCATCGCGAGCCCCAGGTCGAGGGTGAGCCCGCGCCGCCGCCCGCCCCACCCTCCGATTTTCTCGCCGTGCTGCGGCTGTGGCACACCTTCCATGAACAGCGCCGCCACCTGTCGCAAAACAAGCTGCGCCGCTGGTGCCGTGACCACTTCCTCTCCTGGCTGCGCATGCGCGAGTGGATCGAGGTCCACAGCCAGCTCAAGGGACAGGCCGGCGACGCCGGCCTCTTCCGCCGTGCCCCACGGGCCGAGGGCGCCAGCGGGGTGCAGGCGTCATACGAGGCGATCCACCGCGCCGTGCTCAGCGGCCTGCTCGGCCAGATCGGCCTGCGCATCGAACAGGAGGAGCGGCCCGCCAAGGGAGCGCGCGAGGCAACGCCGCGGCGCAAGGGGCGGCGTCAGGTCGAGTACCTCGGTGCGCGGGGCTGCCGCTTCGCCCTATTCCCCGGCTCGGCGGCGCAGAAGTCGCCGCCGAAGTGGTTGCTGGCAGCCGAACTGGTCGAGACCAGCCGCCTCTTTGCTCGCCACGTCGCCGCGATCCAACCGGAGTGGGTCGAGCGGCTGGCCGGCCACCTGATCAAGCGCAGCTACAGCGAGCCCCACTGGGAGCGGCGCGCCGGACGGGTCGCCGCCTACGAGACCGTCACCCTCTACGGGCTGCCGCTGGCCACCCGGCGCAAGATCCACTACGGGCCGATCGCCCCGGATGAGGCGCGTGAACTCTTCATTCGCCACGCACTGGTGGCCGGCGAGTTGAACACCCGGGCCGCCTTCTTCCACCACAACCGCGAGCAGGTCGCCGAGATCGAGGCGCTTGAGGCGCGCGGGCGGCGGCGCGACCTGCTGGTCGACGATGAGGCGCTGTTCGCCTTCTACGACACGCGCATCCCGGCCGGAATCCACAACGCCGCCACTTTCGAGCGCTGGCGCAAGCAGGTCGAGCGCGACGACCCGAACCGCCTCTTTCTGAGTCGTGAACAGCTGCTGCGCGGCGACGACGGCGCCGTGGCGGCCGACGCCTTCCCCGACAGCCTCGCGCTCGGGGCTGTGCGCCTGCCGCTGCACTATCGGTTCGAGCCCGGCGAGGCCGATGACGGCGTGACCGCCCTGGTCCCGCTGCCGGCTCTGGGTCAGATCGACCCGACCCGCTGCGCCTGGCTGGTGCCGGGGCTGCGTCAGGAGCTCTTTGCCGCCCTGCTGCGCGGGCTACCCAAGGCGCTGCGGCGCAACTTCGTGCCGGTGCCCGAGTTTGCCCGGCTGCTCGCCGAGAGTGTCGGGCCGGAGGAGGGGCCGTTGCCGCAGGTCCTTTCGCGGCGTCTGCACCGGGTTACCGGGGTCGAGGTGCCCGAGGCGGCGTGGTCGTTCGAGACGCTGCCCGACCATCTGCGCATGCACTTTCGCGTCCTCGACGGGGGTGGCGCCACCCTGGCCGAGGGGCGCGATCTGGTGCGGTTGCAGCGCCAGCTGCACGAAGCGGCGGGGGCCAGCTTCAGCGAGCCGGGTGGCTCAGCGCCAGAGGCGGAGACGGCTTATGAGCGCGGCGGGCTGAGCGCATGGACGGTTGGCACCTTGCCGGAGAGCATCGAGACCGAGCGCCACGGCGTGGCCCTGCGCGGCTACCCGGCTCTGGTCGATGAGGGGGAGAGCGTCGCCCTGCGCCTGCTCGATACGCCGGCGCGTGCCGCGACGGCCCATCGGGCCGGCCTCTGCCGCCTCTTCGCCCTGGTCGCCAACGACCGGGTGCGCTACCTGCGTCGCCACCTGCCGGGGCTGAACGCGATGTGTCTGCACTACGCCACCCTGGGCAAGTGCGAGACGCTGCGTGAGGCACTGGTCAAGGCGACCATCGAGCGCGCCCTGCTCGGCGATGGTGAGGCGCCGCGTGATGCCGAGGGCTTCGAGCACGCCTGCGCGCGGGCGCGTCAGGCGCTGTTGAGCGAGGCCGAGCGGCTCTGTGCCACGGTGGCCGAGACGCTGGCCCTGCGCCACGCCATCGAGCGGCGGCTCAAGCGCGCCCTGTCACCGGTCTGGCTGGAGGCGCTGCACGACGTGCGCGGCCAGCTCGACCGCCTGCTGCCGGCCGACTTTCTCGCCACCACTCCGGCCGAATGGTTACCCCACCTGCCGCGCTACCTGAAGGCGATCGAGCTGCGCCTGGACAAGCTCGAGCGCGACCCGGCGCGCGATCGCCGCCTGCGCCTCGAGGTGGCACCACTGGACAGCGAGTGGCCGGCCCGCCTCGCGCGTCAGCGCCAGGAGGGGCGGGTCGATCCGGAGCTGATGCACTACCGCTGGCTGGTCGAGGAGTTCCGCGTCTCGCTCTTTGCCCAGGAGCTCAAGACCGTCGCGCCGGTCTCGGCCAAGCGGCTCAAGACGTTGTGGCAGTCGCTGGGTTGAGGTGGTGGCTAAGAACGAGCGCTGTCGAGCGCCGCACAGAGCTGGCGGGCACCCTCCAGCAGGCGTGGCGTCGAGCGCTGCAGCAGGTCGGGATCGAGGGTGAAGAGGCGCGCGTGGCGCACGGCACGCAGCTGCGGCCAGCGTAGCCAGCCTTCAACCCACGCCGGGTCGGGCTCGCCCAGGCCGCTGGCGATGATCACATCGGGATCGGCCGCCAGTACCGCTTCGGTATCGACCGTTGGTGCCAGCGGACGCAGCTCGGCAAAGACGTTCTCGCCCCCGCACAGGGCGACCACCTCATTGATGATATGGTCACCGCCGACGGTCATCAGCGGCTGGTGCCAGATCTGATAGAAGAGCCGCACCGGCGCGCGCCCGGCGTGGTCGGCCTTGAGCGCCTGCAGCCCGTCACGGAAGGCCGCGGCCGCCTCGGCCCCGGCCTGGGCGCGGTCGGTCAACGCGCCAAACCGCGCCAGTGAGGTGGCGATCTGCTCCAGCCGCCGCGGCTCGCTGGCGTAGACGGTCAGACCGAGTGCCTGCAGCCGCTCACGTGTGCGCGGGCCGTTGCCGCTCTCCCAGACAATCACCAGATCGGGCTGCAGTGCCACGATGCGCTCCAGGTCGGGCCGTCCCTGGTGGCTGACCACCGGCAGCTCCAGTGCCTGCGGCGGCCAGTCGCTGTGGCTGGCCGTGCCGACGATGACCTCGCCGGCACCGACGGCGAAGAGCAGTTCGGTGATGTGCGGTGCCAGACTGACCACACGGCTGGCCGGCTGGGCGAGGACGACCTCATGGCCAAGGTCGTCATGGACGCGCACCTGCGCCTCGACCGCCAGCGGCAGCAGCAAGAGCAGGGCGGCCAGCCAGCCACCCCGGCGATAGCGCTCAGCCATCCGCCTTCCCTGCCCCCGGACGCCACACCACTTCGCCCCGGTCGGCGCGGGCGAGGGTGCGGGCACAGACGAAAAGCAGGTCGGAGAGGCGGTTCAGGTAAGCGGTCAAGGGTGCCGGTACCGGCGCCTCGCGGGCCAGCCGCACCAGCGTGCGCTCGGCGCGACGGCAGAGGCTGCGCGCCACATGGCACAACGCCGCCGCGCGTCCGCCACCGGGCAGGATGAAGTTCTCCAGCGGCGGCAGCGCCCCGTTCAACCGATCGAGCACCGCTTCCAACCGGTCGATGTAGCGGCCATCCACCACATCACGACCGGGCACGCTCAACTCACCGCCGATATCGAAGAGGTCGTTCTGTACCTGGGTCAGGCAGCGCGCGATCGTCTCCGGCAGCGGCTCGGCCAGCAGCAGGCCGAGCGCGCTGTTCAGCTCGTCGACGGTGCCGATCGCCTCTACTCGCGGCGCATCCTTGGCTACGCGCTGGCCATCGCCCAGCCCGGTGGTGCCGTCATCGCCGGTCCGGGTGTAGATCTTCGACAGTCGGTAGCCCATGTTACTGCTGATAATGGAGTGAGAGGTAGGCGGCCCGACCCGGCTGGTTGAAGCCGCCTGCGGTCTCGTACTGTCTGTCGAAGAGGTTGTTGATCGTTGCGCGCACGCGCCACTGCGGAGCCGGCTGCCACGTGGCACGCAGGTCGACCAGGGTGAAGCCGGCCAGGCGGGTAGCGTTGCCGGCATCATCAAAGCTGCGGCCTTGCGAGGTGACGGTGGAGCCCAGGCTGAATGCGCCCAACTGGCGGTCGAGGTCGAGGCGGAGCTGCTCGCGGGGGCGGCGGGCCAGCTCGTTGCCGGTCACCCGATTGCGGGCCTCGAGCAGCGTGATCGAGCTGCGCAGTTGCCAGGGTCCCGACTGGAGACTGCCCTCGACCTCGACGCCGCGCATCCGGGCGCGGTGGACATTGTTCATCTGTGCCCCATCCCAGGCGATCAGGTCGTTGACGCGCGTCTCATAGAGCGTGGCATCGAGGTGGTAGTGGTCAGCGGTCAGGCGCAGCCCCGCCTCCAGTGTCGACGAGCGTTCCGGCTTCAGGTCGGGGTTGCCCCCCCAGGCGACATAACGGTCGACAAAGTTGGGCGCCCGAAACGCGCTGCCCCAGGAGAGGCGCGAGGTCAGCCGCTCGGTCAGGTCAAAGCCCCACGCCATCTGCCCGGTGGTGTGGTGGCCGTAGGCCTGATTGTCGTCGTGGCGGAGTGCCAGCAGCAGGTTGTGACGGTCATGCACCGTCTGGATCAGGCCGTAACCGGCCCGGTGGCTGCGCCGGCTCTCATCGAAATCGGTCGAGCTGCTGACGCGCTCGCGCTGCCACTCCAGACCGGCACTGAGCACGGTGCTGGGGCTGAGCGAGAACTCGTTGCGCCAGTTGAGCTGGTCGCGATAGGTCTCGTTGCGTACGGGCCAGGAGTCGGTGCCGTCAAACTGGTCGGTGGCGTGGCTGTAGGAGAGCTCGGTCCAACCACGGCTCCAGAGCGGGCTGCGTACGCCGGCGGTCAAGGCGCTGTGGGTGAAGTCGTTGTAGGCAAAGTCGAACCAGGGGTCGTCGTAGTCACTGCGCCCCTGCGAATGCAGGCCGGAGAGGAAGAGCTCCAGGCCCTGGCCCGTGCGATGGACCAGTCGACCCGAGAGGGAGCGGTTACGGTAGCCGTCGCGAGCGTCGTCGCCGACCGGGCGCACATTGATGCCGTCACTCTCCAGATGGCTGGCCGAGAGGCTGTAGTGGGTCTGTGCCGTGCCACCGCGCACACCGGCGCCGACCTCGCGGGTGTTGAACTCGCCGATGCGGGTATGGGCGTTGAAGCGGACTGGCCCTTCGCTGCCCTGGCGGGTGAAGACCTGTACCACGCCGCCAATGGCGTCGGCGCCGTAGATGCTGGCGCGCGGCCCGCGCACGATCTCGATGCGTTCAATCTCGCTGACCGGGAGGTAGTGCCACGACGGGCCACCTGCGGTGGCCGGCCCCATGCGTACACCGTCGACCAGCAACAGGGTATGGTTGGAGTTGGTACCGCGCATGAAGACGCTGCTGGTCTTGCCGAACGGGCCGTTGTCGGCCACGCTGATGCCGGCGCGGCTGCGCAGCAGGTCGCTGAATTGGGCCGGCTGCAGCCGCTCGATCTCCTCGCGGGTGATGACGGTGACCGAGGCGAGGCTGGCGTCGACCGTCTGGGCGATGCGGGTGGCGGTGACGACGATCGGCTCGGCGATCATCTCGGCAGCAACGGGTGAGGTACCGAGCAGCAGGGCTGTCGGCAGCAGGTGGCGGGTCTTCATGGTCAGGTTCTCCGGGCGCACACACCCGTGCGCCGTGCAGTGACGTATCAAGACACCGGGAGATGAGGCGGCGAGTGGGCAGACGGGCGCTGCGACCTCGCCGCACCGCCCTCCGCAGTGTCGGCTCAGTGGCGACAGGCCGGTCTCCGGACTCATGAGCGGGAGGGGCTCTCCCGGCTGTGCGCCTTCCCGTGTTGCTGAAACACAGTGGCATGCGGCACAGCCTTGACTCATTTACCGTTGCGGGGGCAGTGCCGGGCTTGTTCGCGTGGAACGCACCGGCTTCCCGTTTCATCCCTCCGGGCAGAACGCCGTCGGGACACCTGTTGCCAAACTTTTTTCAGACTATCGGCAAAGGCATTTGCGGTCAAGCGCGGGTATGATGGGGTACGTGAAAATGCGTGAGGAGAAGAGATGGCTAACCTGATCCATGGCCCGAGGCTGGCAACGCAGGGCCAGCGAGGCGAGCGCTGTGCCGGAGGTTGCCGGTGACCGGGGCGCTGGACTTCCGGCTCCACCCGCGCCTGCAGCAGGACTGCCTGCGTCTGGGGCGCCTCGATCTGAGTCAGCTCCTGCTGCAGCGCAATGCCACGGTGCCGTGGTTCATCCTGGTGCCGGAGGTCGAGGCGACCGAACTGCACCGGATGGCGCGCGAGCAGCGTCAGCACCTGATGGATGAGATGGCGGCGCTGGCCGAGGCGGTCGAGGGGCTCTTTGCCTGCGACAAGATCAACGTCGCGGCGATCGGCAACCTGGTCCCGCAGCTGCACTGCCACGTCATCGCCCGTCGTCGGGACGATGCGTGCTGGCCCGGGGTGGTCTGGGGCCGGCTGCCGGAAGGCGAGACGTGGTCGGACGCCGAGCAGGAGCGGGTCGCGGCCGGGCTGCAGCGCGCCATCGGTCTGCAGCGGCTGGTCACCGACCTGGCCGTGCGACCGCTGCCGTGGCGTGCGATCGACGATGTCGTCATGGGCGGGCGGTCACACAGCGCGATGGCGCCGACCGAGGCGGGAGGTGCCCGGTTTCACGGCTATCTCTCGCTGCAGGGGGGTGGCTTTGCCTCGGTGCGCTGCGATCTGCCGCTGGCCCAGGACCACGGTGCGGCGAGCGCCTTTCACCTGCGCTTGCGCGGTGACGGCAAGCGCTACCGCCTCTCGCTGCGCAGTGACGCGGCGGCGGAGGGGCTGGTCTATCAGGCCGCCTTCGACAGCGTGGCCGGGGGCTGGCAGACGGTCGAACTCCCCTTGGCCGACTTTCGGGCCAGCTACCACGGCCGCCCGGTCGAGGGCGCCCCGCCGTTCAGGCCGCAGGCGCTGCACAGCATCGGGCTGGTGATCGCCGACCGTCAGGAGGGCGACTTCGCGCTCGAAGTCGACGAGATCACGACGCGATAGCCGCAATTTCGTGGATGATCTGCCACTCCTCGGCACTGACCGGGGTGATCGAGAGGCGGTTGCCGCGCTGCAGGATGCGCATCTCGGCCAGCTCCGGTCGGCTGCGCAGCTCGTCCAGCGAGACCAGGCGCGGAAAGCGCTCCAGCAGGCGCACATCGACGCGATACCAGCGCGGCTTGTCCGGGCTGCTCTTGGGGTCGAAGTACTTGTGCTGCGGGTCCCACGCCGTGTCGTCGGGGTAGCCTTCGCGCACCACCTCCATCGTACCGACGATGCCGGGCGGCTTGCAGTTGGAGTGGTAGAAGAGGACGCGGTCACCCAGGCGCATCGCGTCGCGCATCATGTTGCGCGCCTGGTAGTTGCGCACCCCGTCCCACGGCTCGGTCTGCTCCGGGCGGGCGGCCAGGTCGTCGATACCGAAGGTGTCGGGCTCCGATTTCATCAGCCAGTAGTTCATGGGTGAGGGCTCCTTGAGATGGGGTGCAGGGCGCGGTCGGTGACCACGGCGTCGAGCGGGACGTCCCACGGCTGCTGCGGCAGGGCGTCGGTCTGCTGGAAGTGGTGGGCGATGCCGATCAGGCGTGGGCGGCGCCAGTGGCGGCGGCTGGCCAGGCGGGCGAAGGTGCGGTCGTAGAAGCCGCCGCCCATGCCGAGCCGGTTGCCATTGGCGTCGAAGGCGACCAGCGGCAGGAGGACCAGATCGAGATGCCAGTCGGGCAGCCGCCGACGGCGGCTGCAGGCCGGTTCCGGGATGCCGAAGCGATTGGCCGAGAGCGGTTCACCCGGCTGCCACGGCAGAAACCAGAGCCGCCCCTGGCCGAGCGGGGCGAGCAGCGGCAGGGCGAGCCGGGTGCCGCGTGCATGCAATGGTGCGATCAGCCCGGTCGGGTCGATCTCGCCGTCATTGGGCAGGTAGAGAGCGACACGCCGGGCGCGCCGCACGGCCGGCAGGCGGAGCAGCCGCTTGACCAGCGCCTCGGCTGCCTGACGCTGCTGGTGCGGCGTGAGTGCGCGCCGGGCGGTGCGCATGCGGCGCCGAAGTTGTGCGCGGTCATCCATGGCGGTTTGGGGGTGAAGATGAGGGGTAGAGGGCGCCGACCGCCTGTGCCGTGGTGACCATCGTCCTTGAACCAGGGGTTCAAGTGGGGTGGTTGTCGTTGCGTCAGGCTTTCCGCAACGCGGCGGACATGCACACAGCAGTCGAACACGCCACCCCGGGGTATGGAATTAGGCTCAAGAAAATACCCGGTCAGCTCACGAACACCGCAGAGGGCGCCCCTTGAGAACCATTATAGCTCCAGTTGCGCGCTCTTTTGCAAGACGGTATCGATGCGCTTGTTCAGGTTGCGCAGGCGGACCGAGAGGCTCTCCTGCTCGCTGGCGCGTTCGCGCAGGTCGATCAGTTGGTGGGCGAGGTTGAGCGCGGCCATCACGGCGATGCGATCGACCCCGAGCACCTTGCCACGATCGCGGATATCGCGCATCTGGCGATCGAGCAGTTGGGCCGACTCGACCAGTGCCGCACGCTGCGACTCCGGGCAGGCGACGATGTACTCCTTGCCCAGGATGGTGACCGGTACCGAGACGGTGGCGGCGGGCTGATTCATGACTCCGGGCTCTCCTCCAGTTCGGCCAGGCGTGCGATCAGGGCGTTCAGGCGGGCGCGTGCCTCCTCGTTGCGCGTCTGCAACTGGGTGCGCTCCTCGGCCAGGGTCGCCTTGGCCTGGCGCAGGCCGCGGTTCTCCACGGTCAGCGTCTCGATCACCTCGAAGAGCGCACTGACGCGCTGCTCCAGGTCGCGTACGGCCTGTTCGAGAGAGAGGGGATCACTGGACATGCCGACACTCCGGGTGGGGATGCGATCACTATAGAACGGCCACCGGGCACGGTCAATCGGGGCCGGTGGCGGCGAAGCGGACCTTATTATATTATCGGAGCCATGAATGTGTCCGATTCCGCGAGTACCCCCCTGCCCGACTGGCAGCAGATCGACGAGGCGTTGACGCGGCTGGCGGCCGAGGTCGGCCCTGCCGAATCGCACGGCACCCTGTGCGGTCTGCTCTGCGGCCGCGGCGAGGTGGCCGATGCACACTGGCTCGATCTGCTCGGGCCTCGCCCCGACCCGGCCGATGCGCTGGCGCGCGAGTCGCTGCAGCAGATGGTGCAACTGGCCGCCGCCACTCGCCACCAGCTCACCGACAGTGCGCTCGGCTTCGAACCGCTGCTGCCGCACGAGGCGCGCCCGCTGGTCGAGCGTGCCTCGGCGCTGGGCGACTGGTGTCGCGGCTTTCTGGTCGGCCTCGGCCACGAGGGGCGGCGCGATCCGATGACGCTGCCGGGCGATGCCGGCGAGCTGGTGCGCGATCTGGCCGGCATGGCCAGTCTCGGGGACGACTACACGATCGACGGCAGCGAGGAGGATGAGCAGGCCTTTGCCGAGATTGTCGAGTACCTGCGTGTCGGTATCCTGCTGATCAACGAAGAGCTCAACCCGACCCGCGCGGCGCCGCGGCCGGCGGACGTGACCCTGCATTGAGCACGAACGCCCACAAGGCGTTCGCCACCCGCCGCCGCCGCCTGATGCGGCGCATGGGGCGTGACGCCATCGCCATCCTGCCGGCGGCCCCGGAGCGGCCGCGCAACGGCACCACCAGCTACCCCTACCGCCAGGCCAGCGACTTCTGGTACCTGACCGGCTTTGTCGAGCCGGAGGCGATTCTGGTGCTGGCGCCGGGGCGTGACGAGGGCGAGGCGCTGCTCTTCTGCCGCCCGCGTGACCCCGAGCGCGAGCGCTGGGAGGGGGTGCGCAGCGGCCCCGAGGGGGCGGTGGCCGACTACGGCCTCGACGCCGCCGAGCCGATCGAGACCTTCGCCGAACGGCTGCCGGAGCTGCTCGCCGGGCGCCACGCCGTCTACCATGCGCTGAATGTCGATGCCGCGCTCGACCGCACCGTGCTCGACGCCCTGGATGCGGTGCGGGCGCGCAGCCGTGCCGGCGTCCACGCCCCGGAGGCGATCATCGCGCCGCAGGCGCTGCTGCACGAGATGCGGCTGATCAAGGGGCGTGACGAGCTGCAGCGCATGCGGCATGCGGCGCGGATCTCCGCCGCCGCCCATGTGCGCGCCATGCGCACCACCCGCCCCGGCATGGCCGAGTACCAGATCGAGGCCGAGCTGCTGCACGAGTTCGTGCGCCACGGCTGCCGCGCCCCGGCCTACCCGTCGATCGTCGCCGGCGGCGCCAATGCCTGCGTGCTCCACTACCACGACAACCGCGCCGTGCTCGCCGACGGTGACCTGCTGCTGATCGATGCCGGCGGCGAGTACGACCACTACGCCGCCGACATCACCCGCACCTTCCCGGTCAATGGCCGCTTCAGCGGCCCGCAGCGCGCCATTACCGAGCTGGTCCTGGCGGCGCAGCAGGCGGCGATCGAGGCGGTCCGCCCCGGCCACGACTGGAACCGGCCGCACGAGGCGGCGGTGCGTGTCCTCACCGAGGGGCTGGTCGAGCTGAAGATCCTGCGCGGCAGCGTCGATGACCTGATCGAGCAGGCGGCGTACAAGCCGTACTACATGCACCGCACCGGCCACTGGCTCGGCCTCGATGTCCACGACGTCGGCGAGTACCAGCAGGCGGGCCAGTGGCGCGAACTGCGCCCCGGCATGGCGCTCACGGTCGAGCCGGCGCTTTACTTCCCGGCCGATATCGAGGGGCTTGACCCCCGCTGGCACCACATCGGTGTGCGTATCGAGGACGACGTGGTGGTCACCCGCGACGGCTGCGAGGTGCTGACCGAGGAGGCGCCGAAGGCGCCCGATGCGATCGAGGAGCTGATGGGTGAAGGGCGCTGAGTGCGAGTTTGATCTGCTCATCGTCGGCGGCGGCCTGGTCGGCGCCAGCCTCGCCTGCGCCCTGGGCGGCTGTGCCGATGCGCCACGCATCGGCCTGGTCGAGGCGGTGCCGTTCGACGCCAGCGACCAGCCGAGCTACGACGGCCGCGCCAGTGCGCTGGCGTGGGGGTCGCGCTGCATCCTCGACGGCATCGGTGTCTGGCCGGGGGTCGAGGCCGGCGGCGCCGAGCCGATCGGCGCGATCCACGTCTCCGATCGCGGCCACTTCGGCGTCACTCGGCTGAGCGCCCGCGAGGCCGGGGTGCCGGCGCTCGGCTACGTGGTGCGCAACCGCACCCTCGGCAACGCACTGGCGCAGCGCCTGCAGACACTGCCGACGGTCGAGGTGATCACCCCGGCGCAGCCGCAGGCGCTAGCCATCGAGGACGAGCGCGCCGTGGTTACCCTGCAGCACGCCGGCGAGGCACGCCGGGTGAGCGCCCGCCTGCTCGTCGCCGCCGACGGCGGCCGCTCCGCCGTGCGCGCGTTAGCCGGGATCGAGCCGCAGAGCCGCGACTACGGCCAGAGCGCGGTGATCGCCGAGGTGCGCATGGCGCGCCCCCACCGCGGCTGCGCCTTCGAGCGCTTTACCGAGACCGGCCCGCTGGCGCTGCTGCCGCTCGACGGTCGCGATCGCTGCTCGCTGGTCTGGAGTGCGCGCAGCGACGAGGTCGAGGGGCTGCTGGCGCTGGACGAGGCCGACTTCCTTGCCCGCCTGACGCGCCGCTCCGGCCGTCTGCTCGGCGAGGCGCTCGAACTCCACGGCCGCCACGCCTACCCGCTTGCGCTGCAGCTCGTCGAACAGCCGGTCGGCCCGCGTCTGGCACTGGTCGGAAACGCTGCCCACGCCGTCCACCCGGTCGGCGGTCAGGGCTACAACCTCGGCCTGCGCGACGCCGCCGCACTGGCCGAAGCGGTCATCGACGGCCTGCGCGCCGGCCACGACCCCGGCGCCCCCGACCTGCTTGAGCGCTACGCGGCCGGGCGTAGCGCCGACTACCGGCGCACCGTGCGCTTTACCGACACCATGGTCGGCCTCTTCTCCAACAACCTGCCGCCGCTGGCGGCGCTGCGCAACGCTGGCCTCTTCGGCCTCGACCTGCTGCCGCCGCTCAAGCGGCTGCTGATGGAGCACGCCATGGGGCTGGCCGGGCGGCAGACGCGACCGGCACGGGGGCTGCCGCTGTGAGCCCGCTGCACGAGCAGCGTTACGACGTCATCATTGCCGGTGGCGGCATGGTCGGCAGTGCGCTCGCCTGCCTGCTCTCCGGCCACGGCCTCGAGGTCGCCGTGATCGACCGCGACGGCGCACCCCTCGAGCCCTTCCCGGCGACCTACGCGACCCGCACCAGCGCGATTACCGAGGCGACGCGACGCCTCTTTGTCGCCATCGGCGCCTGGCGCGGCATGCAGGCACGGCGCGTCTTCCCCTACCGCACCATGGAGGTGCGCGATGCCGGCAGCGGCGCGCGGCTCCACTTCGACAGCGCCGACGCCGGTACCCCCGACCTCGGCCACATCGTCGAAAACCGCGTGATCCTCGCCGCCCTGCGCGAACGGCTGGCCGAACACCGCAACATCCACCTGATCGCCCCGGCCGAGCCGGCCGCCCTCCACCTCGACAGCGACGCCGCGCGGCTGCGCCTGGACGACGGCCGCCACCTCGCCGCGCCGCTGCTGGTCGCTGCCGACGGCGGCCGCTCACGCATCCGCGAGCTGGCCGGCCTGACCACCTGGGGCTGGCACGGCGACCACCACGCCGTGGTCACCTGGGTACGCTGCGCCGAGTCGCACCAGAACAGCTGCTACCAGCGCTTCCTCCCCGACGGGCCGGTCGGCTTTCTCGGTTTCGACCCGCACCACGCCTCGATCGTCTGGTCGACCACCCCCGAGCGCGCCGAAGCGCTCGCCGCGATGGACGAGGCCGTCTTCTGCGCCGAACTGGGCGCCGCACTGGAGCACCGCTTCGGCGCCGTCGAGGCGTGCGGCGAACGCGCCGTCTGGCCGCTTGTGCCGCACCACGCGCACCACTACACCCGGCCCCGCCTCGCCCTGGTCGGCGACGCCGCCCACCGCATCCATCCGCTCGCCGGGCAGGGCGTCAACATCGGCCTGCTCGACGCCGCCGCACTGGCCGAGGTGATCGGCGAGGCCCACCGCAGCGGCCGCGAGATCGGCGACCACGCCGTCCTGCGCCGCTACGAACGCTGGCGCAAGGGCGACAACCTCACCGTGCAGCTCGCCATGGAGGCGATCAAGCGCCTCTTCGCCGTCGACGCCACCCCCTTCACCGCCCTGCGCGGCACCGGCCTGCGCCTGCTCGACCGCGCCGAACCGATCAAGAAGCCGATGATCCGCCGCGCCATGGGGCTGAGCGGCGACCTGCCGAGGGTGGTCAAGTCATCCGGCGGGTAGAGTTGATGTGGAACCAGCCAAGCTAATCGATGCTATTACTGGAAGTAACACATGAACAGTGAACGCAATGGTTCGGCGCTGTGGCGGTACGCTATCCTCAAGTACACACCCACAGGGGAGGTCTTGTGAGTCATCCACTTTTCGTTCACCGCGTTATTCTCCGAAATTACAAGAGCATTGGCTTTTGCGATGTGCGCCTCGGCGCGTTGACCTATTTGGTGGGGCCAAACGGCGCAGGCAAGAGCAACTTTATCGATGCGCTGCACTTAGTGCGCGATGCACTCAATGGCTCCCTGGATAACGCGCTGAACGAACGTGGGGGGTTGAACGAGGTGCGCCGACGCTCCAGTGGCCATCCCACGCACTTCGGCATACGCCTTGAATTTACCTTGCCGGATGGTCGGCAAGGGCATTTTGCTTTCAACGTGGGTGCCCTCAAAGGGGGAGGGTACGAGGTCCAGACAGAAGAGTGCGTCATTGCAGGTATTGGAAAAGGCCCTTTTTTTCGGATTGATCGTGGCAAAGTGCGGGACACCAGTGAAGCCACGTTTCCATCTGTCACATCTGACCGCTTGGCACTGGTGGCCGCCTCGGGCCTCACCGCCTTTCGGCCCGTATTCGATGCATTGTCATCGATGAGCTTCTACAACCTCAATCCGAAGCTGATGCGTGAGCTGCAAAAACCGCAGGAGGGTCGCTTACTCAAGCCGGCTGGGGAAAACATTGCCAGCGTGCTCGGCCATCTGGAGCGGGTCGGCATCGAGCAGCTGAGCCTCATCCAGGACTATCTGCAAACCGTGGTACCGATGGTGCATGGTGTCGAACGCAAGCAGGTCGGCCCCATGGAAAGTCTGGAGTTTCGGCAGGACATGGCCGGCTCCAAACACCCATGGCGCTTTCTTGCGCAAAATATGTCGGATGGCACCCTGCGCGCCTTGGGTATTCTGGTCGCTCTATTCCAGGGCAACCAAGACTATTCACCTACCATGGTGGGTATCGAGGAGCCCGAGACCGCACTGCATCCGGCCGCAAGTGCCGCCTTGCGCGAGGCGCTCGCACGTGCCGCCGGGCATACGCAAGTCATCGTGACCAGCCACAGCCCGGACTTGCTTGATGATCGCGACATACCAACCGATGTCGTCATGTCCGTTGTTTCGGAGGGAGGAGAGACCCGTATCGCGCCGCTCGATGAAGCCTCGCGCGAGGCCATCCGCCAACACCTATTCTCTGCTGGAGAGCTGTTGCGACTCAATCAGCTCGCACCGGATCGTCAATTCCTTGCCGAGCAGGAGCGGCGTCAGACCGATTTGTTCGGGGATAGCGAAGCATGAGGATCGCATGCATTGTCGAAGGTGATGGCGAGGTCGCGGCATTGCCGGTTCTGCTGCGGCGAATGACACAATGGCGACCGTCCCAGACCTATCCTGACGTCCCCCCGCCAATTCGCGTACACCGGGACCGCTTCTTGAACCGTGACGAAGAGTTCCGACGCCACCTGCTGCTGGCGGCCGCAAAATGCGGTGAAAATGGATGGATCCTGGTGCTGCTGGATGCCGACGATGATTGCCCGGCCACCTTGGGCGCGAACATACTGAAGCGCGCACAGGCACTCGTGCCCCATCGACCGGTCTCTGTCGTGCTGGCCAACCGTGAGTTCGAGGCCTGGTTCATTGCAGCCGCACCCTCCCTGCATGGCTGCCGCGGTTTCACATTCGACCCGCAGGACAGCACCGAACCGGAAGTGCCACGCGATGCCAAGGGCTGGATCAAGAAACGCATGGCCAGCCGTAGCTATGGTGAAACTACCGATCAACCAGCCTTCACCGCACGCATGGACCTACAACAAGTCCATGCACGCAGCCGCTCGTTTCGCAAGCTGTGCAGTGAGTGGGACCAGAAGGTGGTCCGTTCAGTCCGCTAAGCGCTCGGTCGACTACCCAGATCCTTGTTGAGCACCTGCTCAATGCTCTGGCTCCATGCCGTCTTGAACGCGTCATCTGTCGCAAAGAGCTTGTAGAGCTCCATCTCTTCCGTTCGGCGCTTGAGCATCACTTCCTGCAGAATCTTCTCGAGTGCCAGCTCACGGTTGTACGCATCGGCATTCTCATCTCGCGACTTCAACCGCGGGCCACGCCACCAATCCGAAATAGCGCTCGAAGAAGGTGGTCAGCCTATCCAGTACGTTCTGCTTCTTGCGCCCGTGGTCGTTCTCTTTCGAGAAGCGTGACACCGGTGGCAGTACCTTTGTGATGGCCGTGCCGGCAGTCGGGACGGCGCCGTCGCGGAAGGCGTTGTCGATGAAGGCACGGGTTTCGTCGGCGTTCAGGTTTTCGTCCTGGATGATGCGCTCCAGTTCCTCGGCCTTTCTGGCCGCCACAAAGTCTTGCCACTGGGCGTCCACCTTGCCCTTGGTGGAGACGGCATCGACGAACTGCTCGATGAGGTCTTTCTTGTTGCGCAAGGAAGGGCTGGCGTTGACGGCACGCTCAATGTTGGCGCGAATCTCCTTGTCCTCGCCCGTGCCCTTCTTCTTCAGGTACTGCTCCACCAGCATCAGGATGTAATCGACGTTGATCTCGACCTGCTTGATCAGCTCGATCTCGAACACCACGTCGTCGTTGATGCGCTCCTTCTCCGCCTCTGAGGCGGCACGGAACTCGGCGTAGAGGTTCAGGTAGATACTCTGGTAATCCTGAAAATCGCGCTGGCTGAGGATTTCATTGCCAGCGAAATCGTCGAAGGCGGTGAGGATGTTTTTCAGCCGCAGGATGGCGCCGAACAGCTTGATGAAGGCCTTCTGCGCCGCTTCGCCGGTGATCGCGGTGCCCAGCGGGAACAGCGCCTGCAACTCGGCAATCTTGCCCTGGTATTCGGCGTAATACTCGGCATAGGGTTTCAGCAGCACGATACCTTTGGCTTCCTTGTTACCGAACAGGGCCAGGGCGTCGTTGGTGGCCTCCTCCAGATTGCGGAAGGAGACGATGTTGCCGTAGGTCTTGACCGAATTGAGGATGCGATTGGTGCGTGAGTAGGCCTGGATCAGGCCGTGGGCCTTCAGGTTCTTGTCCACCCACAGGGTATTCAGCGTGGTGGCATCGAAGCCGGTGAGGAACATGTTGACCACGATCACCAGATCCAGCTCGCGGGTCTTCAGCCGCTGCGACAGATCCTTGTAGTAGTTCTGGAACTTGTCGGCGGAGGTGTCGAAGCTGGTGCCGAAGAGGGCGTTGTAGTCCCGGATCGCCGCTTCGAGAAAATCGCGTGCGCTCTGGTCCAGCCCCTCGGTCTCGAATTCCTCTTCGCCCAGCAGGCCATCGGGGTCGTCCTCGTTGGCGGCAAAGCTGTAGATCAGGCCCACCTTCAACTGTTGCGCTGCCGGCAAATCCGCCTGCTGGGCCGTAAACTCACTGTAGTAGCGCCGGGCGGCATCGATGCTTGCTGTGGCGAACAGTGAATTGAACCCGGCCAGCCGCTTGCCGTGCATCTTGTAGGAGGCGGCGCGCTTGGTCTTCTGGTCGAAGTGCTCGCGTATGTAACCGACAATCTGGCGGATGCGCTCCGGTGCCAGCAGCGCCCGCTCGGTGTCGATGGCGGGGACTTGCTTGTCCTTGATGTGATCGGACTTCTTGAGGGTGTTGATGTAGTCGATGCGAAACGGCAGCACGTTCTTGTCGTTGATGGCATCGACGATGGTGTAGGTGTGCAGCTTGTCGCCGAAGGCCTGTGCCGTGGTACGGCGCAGCGGGTTGCCGCTGCTGCCCGCGTTGGCCGCAAAGATCGGCGTGCCGGTGAAGCCAAAGAGGTGGTAGCGCTTGAAGACGCGGGTGATTTCGGCGTGCATGTCGCCAAACTGACTGCGGTGACACTCGTCGAAGATCACCACCACATGCTGGTCATAGACCGGGTGTTTTTTGTTGCTTGCCACAAAGCGCGATAGCTTCTGGATGGTGGTGATGATGATGCGGGCGTTGGGGTCTTCCAGCTGCTTCTGCAGCACGGCGGTGGAGGTGTTGGAGTTGGCCGCGCCCTTCTCGAAGCGCTCATATTCGCGCATGGTCTGGTAATCCAGATCCTTGCGGTCGACCACGAAGAGTACCTTGTCGATTTTCGGCAGGCCACGCGCCAGTTGTGCGGCCTTGAAGCTGGTCAGCGTCTTGCCGCTGCCGGTGGTGTGCCAGATATAGCCGCCGGCGGCGGTGGTCCCGAGCTGCCGGTGGTTGGTGCTGGTAGCGATGCGCTGCAGGATCTGTTCGGCAGCGACGATCTGGTAAGGCCGCATCACCAGCAGTTTGCGCTCCACATCGAAGACGCAGTAGCGGGTCAAAACGTTCAGCAGCGTGTGCTTGGCGAAAAAGGTGCGGGTGAAGCCGTCCAACTCGGGGATGGGCCGGTTTCTGGCGTCGGCCCACCAGCTGGTGAAGGCAAAGCTGTTGGAGTGCCGCTTCTTGCCGCGCTGGCTGCGCTGCTCGGCCAAATGGCCGTCGCGCACCGTGTTGCTATAGTACTTGGTCAGGGTACCGTTGCTGATCACGAAGAGCTGCACATACTCGAACAGCCCCGAGCCGGCCCAGAAGCTGTCGCGCTGGTAGCGGTTGATCTGGTTGAAGGCCTCGCGGATATCCACGCCCCGGCGCTTCAGTTCCACATGCACCATCGGCAGGCCATTCACCAGAACGGTCACATCAAAACGGGTGCTGCGCTTGCCCTCTGCTTCGTACTGGTTGATCACCTGCAAGCGGTTGTTGTGGATGTTCTGCTTGTTGATCAGGTAGATGTTCTTGGTGCTGCCGTCGTCGCGCTTGAGCAACTGCACATGGTCTTCCTGGATGCGCGCGGTCTTTTCCACGATACCGTCATTGGCCCCGGCGATGCAGGTGGTGAAGAAGCGCTGCCACTCGGCATCGGAAAAGCGGATCTTGTTCAGGGTCTCCAGTTGCGTGCGCAGGTTGGCCACCAGCGCTTCTTCGGAGGCGATGGGCAGATACTCGTAGGCCTGCTTCTGCAACTGGGCGATGAAGTCGCGCTCCAGCGCCGCCTCGCTCTGGTAGCCGGCCTCGCGTACCCCCGGTTCGGGCACGAACTCGGCCACCACCGTGCTCTCGCTGGAGAGGGCGATGGGTTCATAGTGATGGGGCTTGAGGTCTTCGCTCATGCGGTTTTCTTCACGGGGCCACTGCGTTGTTCGGTGCATCTTCCCCTATCCGGACCGGCTTGCCATCCCGCCAGACAACGGCGTACTGCCCCAAGCGCCGCTTTTTCTCCAGTGCTTTGCTGACGGCCCGGCGGAGTGTTTCCAGTTGTCGTTGCCCTTCGGGCGAAGGATCGGATTTCCTGATGGTGTTCATTATTCGGCCTCCTCAAGCAGAAGCTGGTAGTAATCATCGTGGACCACATCGCGGTCATTGCCGTGCTGTTCGAAAACGAGCACCGGGGTTTCTCCACCATTCATGAAACAGGCACAGCTGTCCACCCTGTGGCTGAAATCATCAAGCAAATGGCGCAAGCTGCGCGGGAAACGCCGCTCGATATCCGCTGCCGGAATATTATGCCCGCCGTGGGCGACCCGTTCAGCAACCCGCAACTTCGACATCTCGACACTGGGCAGGGCCAGATAGATCAGCTCCACCCGCCAGCCATCGGCACGAAGGCTCTCGACCAGGCGCAAATAGCTGCGTCCCGCCAGGGTGGTCTCAAGGGCAAAATCCTCGCGTGTGGCAACACGCTCCGTGATCTCGCACAGAAAGATGCGGCTGGCAGCCAGCAGCTCACGCTCCGGCGCCAGCGGCGACAGCCCGGCGGCAATCAGGTCGGCATTGATGAAGTGAATACAGCCTGCTACCTGCGGCAGGTATTCCAGCGCAAAGGTGGTTTTACCCGCACCGTTAGGCCCGGCAATAATCCAGCACGTCGGCATCAGGCCGCCTCCTTGAAGCTCAGCAGCCGGTCGCGGTAGTACTCGTACTGCTGGCGGCGGGCCGCGATCTCGGCGGGCAGGCCGCTGGAGAGGTCGTTCACCAGGGCGTCGAACTGGTCGAGGATGGCGACGATGCGTTGCTGTTCTTCGAGGGGAGGGATGGGAATCTTGATTCTCCGCAAGGCCGCCATTGGGATACTTGCAACAGTAGAGCCATCCGCAT
>SKWO01000006.1 GCA_007128895.1 Gammaproteobacteria bacterium | reverse complement strand
CCTACCTGCTGGCGTGGTGGCTGGCGCTGGTACTGGACCAGCCCTTCGGCCCGGTCATCGTGGCCCTGCTGGTCGCACTCACCCCGTTACGGTTGTTGCCGGCCCGGGCCACCCCTCAGCCAATCAGCGAGTAGCCCAGCAGCGGGGCGATAACCAGGCTGACGATGGCGAGCAGCTTGACCAGGATGTTCATCGACGGGCCGGAGGTGTCCTTGAACGGGTCGCCGACGGTATCCCCGACCACGCACGCCTTGTGCGCGGGCGAGCCTTTGCCGCCGAGGTGGCCCTTCTCGATGTACTTCTTGGCGTTGTCCCAGGCGCCGCCGGCGTTGGACATCATCAGCGCCAGCAGCACGCCGGAGACCAGCGCACCGCCGAGCATGCCGCCGAGCGCCTCCGGCCCCAGGGTGAAGCCGACCAGCGGCGGGGCGAGCACGGCCAGGGCGCCAGGCAGAACCATCTTGCGCAACGCCGCGGTGGTGGCGATGTCGACGCAGCGGGCGGTATCCGGCTTGGCCGTGCCCTCGAGCAGCCCGGTGATCTCGCGGAACTGGCGACGGATCTCGACGATCATCGCTTGGGCGGCGCCCCCGACCGCGGTCATGGTCAGCGCGGCGACCACAAAGGGGAACATGCCGCCCAGGAAGAGGCCGACCAGTACGATCGGCTCGGAGAGGTTGAGGGTAAAGTCGGGGATGAAGTGGCTGACCGTCTCGACGAAGGCGGAGATGATCGCCAGCGAGGTCAGCGCCGCGGCACCGATGGCAAAGCCCTTGCCGATCGCCGCCGTGGTGTTGCCCAGCTCGTCGAGGGAGTCGGTGATGGCGCGCGTCTCGCGTCCCATGCCGGACATCTCGGCGATGCCGCCAGCGTTGTCGGCAACCGGGCCGTAGGCGTCGATCGCCATGGTGATGCCGGCGGTGGCGAGCATGCCGACAGCCGCGATGCCGACGCCGTAGAGGCCGGCCAGCCAGGTGGCGATGAAGATCACCGCGGCGATGGCGATGATCGGGATCGCTACCGAGTACATGCCGGTGGCCAGGCCGTTGATCAGCACCGTGGCCGGGCCGGTCTCGCCCGAGGCGGCAATCTTGCGCACCGGTGCGCCATCGGTGAAGTACTCGGTGACCAGGCCGATGATGACGCCGCCGACGGTACCGGCGAGGATCGCCCCCCAAACGGCCATCGAGACACCGGAGGCGCCCACCACCAGCCACGCCAACAGCATGAAGATCAGCGCCGCCCCCATGGTGCCGACCCGCAGCGCGGTGGCCGGCACCCGCGTGGAGAAGGCGCGCACCAGCACGATGCCGGCCACCGAGGCGATCAGCCCGGCCGAGGCCAGTGCCAGCGGCAGGAACATCAGCGATTCACGGGCGCCCAGCGCGGCGGCGGCCGAGGCGCTCATCATGGCCGCCATGATGATGGTGGCGATGATCGCGCCACAGTACGACTCGAAGATGTCGGCCCCCATGCCGGCCACGTCGCCCACGATGTCGCCCACGTTATCGGCGATGACACCCGGGTTGCGCGGATCGTCCTCGGGGATGCCGGCCTCGACCTTGCCCACCAGGTCGGCGCCGACGTCGGCACTCTTGGTGTAGATGCCGCCGCCGACACGCGAGAAAAGCGCCACCATCGAGGCGCCCATGCCGAAGCCGTTGATCATCTGCACCGTGGTCGGGTCGCCACCGAAGAGGAGGTAGAGCAGACCGACGCCCAGCAGACCGATCGCCGCCACCGTCAGCCCCATCACCGAGCCGCCGTAGAAGGCAACGGTCAGTGCCGCCGGTGCGCCGTGGTCGCGTGCCGCCACTGCCGTACGCACGTTGGCGCGGGTCGCTGCGATCATGCCGATATAGCCGGCCAGCGCCGAGCTGAGCGCACCGAAGGCGAAGGCCAACGCGCTCTGCCAACTGAGAAAGAGCAGCAACAGGATGGCGACCAGCAGGGCAAAGCCACCCAGGTAGGTGTACTCGCGGCGCAGGAAGACCATCGCACCGAGCCGGATCTGTTCGGCGATCTCGGCTACCGCCGGTTCACCGCCCGGTTCACGGCGCATCAATCGATAGAGCAGCCCGGCGCCCGCCAGACCGACGACGCCAAAGATGATCGGCAGCCATGCAATATCCATCTCTCCTCCTCACAAGGTGGTCTTCGTACCGCAGAACCGTATAATAGGCGAACCTTTCTTACACCTATACGACAGGATAGCAGACCATGAACCTGGACCGCGTCTCACCCGGCGAAAATGTACCGGAGACCTTCAACGTCATCATCGAAATTCCCGCCTACAGCGTGCCGGTCAAGTACGAGGTGGACAAGAAGACCGGGGCGATGTTCGTCGACCGTTTCATGAAGACGACCATGCAGTACCCGACCAACTACGGCTACATCCCGCACACCCTCTCCGAGGACGGTGACCCGGTCGATGTACTGGTCTACACCCCGCACCCGGTCCTCTCCGGCAGCGTGGTGCGCTGCCGCGCCATTGGCGTACTGAAGATGACCGACGAGGCCGGCCCCGACGGCAAGGTGCTCGCCGTGCCCGATCTGAAGACCTGCGGTGACTTTGCCGAGGTCAAGACCTACCATGACATGCCGGCACACAAGATCCAGCAGATCCAGCACTTCTTTGAACACTACAAGGACCTGGAGCCGAACAAATGGGTGCGGGTCGACGGCTGGGAAGACATCGATGCGGCGAAGAAGGAGATCATGGACTCGATCGCGCGCTTCAACAACTCGCCGGAGAAGCTCTACTTCTGACGGCGGCTGTTCAACGCTTCCCAAGATGTCACGCCACGACCGGGGCTTGGGGAATCGACCAACGCTTCCCTTAGTACCCGGCCGTGTTGCGTTCGACCCAGCGACTGCCCTGCTCGGTCGTCTCGCGCTTCCAGAAGGGGGCGCGCGACTTGAGCGCCTCCATCAGAAAGCGGCACGCCTCGAAGGCGTCCTTGCGGTGGGCCGACCACGCCGCGGTGACCACGATCGGATCGTCGGGATAGACCGTCCCGACCCGATGCTCGATCAGCACATCGATCAACGTCCAGCGCGCCTGCGCCTCCTCGGCCACCTGCACCAAATGGCGCTCGGTCATGCCGGGGTAGTGCTCCAGAAAGAGTTCGCTGACGCCGCTGCCCTCGTTGAAATCACGCATCGTGCCGACAAACAGTGCCGTAGCACCGTAGCTGCCGGGCGTGAGGCAGCGCTGATGCGTCTGCACCGCCTGCCACGGGTCAAGGGCCGTCTCGATCAGCGCCACCCGCATGGCACTACCCGCCCGTGACCGGCGGGAAGAAGGCGACCTCATCACCCTCTTCGAGCGCCTGCGCCGGGTCGACATACGCCATGTTCACCGCCACCAGGACATTCGCGGGCAAGGACGCCTCACCGCTGGCCAGCTGCCACGCCTGCTCGGCCGTGGACGCCTCGACCTGCACTTCATCCCGCCCCAGACGTTCACGCAAACTGGCGAAAAATCTCACGGTAACAGCCATTTCGAACCCTCGATGGTTGCACTTCTCCGGCCTCGGAGCCTATCATGAATCGGACATGGAACCAAACCGCCCGAAATGAACGCACTGACCCACTTCAACACCGCCGGTGAGGCGCATATGGTCGATATCGGCGACAAGGCCGAGACCCATCGCATCGCCATCGCCGCCGGGTCGATCCGCATGCAGCCGGAGACGCTGGCACTGATCCGTGCCGGCGACCACAAGAAGGGCGATGTGCTCGGCATCGCCCGGGTGGCCGGTATCATGGCCAGCAAGCGCACCGCCGATCTGATCCCGCTGTGCCACCCGCTGGCCCTCAGCCATGTCGGCATCGACTTCACCACCGGTGAGTCGCCCAGTGCGGTCCACTGCAGCGTCCGCTGCGAGACACGTGGCGCCACCGGCGTCGAGATGGAGGCGCTGACGGCCCTGCAGGTCACCCTGCTGACGATCTACGACATGTGCAAGGCGGTCGATCGCGGCATGGTGATCGAAAACGTACGACTGCTGGAGAAGGCCGGCGGCCGATCCGGCCACTGGAAACGCGATCAGGAGAGCTGAATCATGCACGCCGTCAACGACGAACTGGCCCGCCGCAACATGGTCTTGCAGCAGGTGCGTCCGTGGGATGTGATCCACCCACGGGTGCTCGAGGCCATGGCCGACGTCCCGCGTGAGGCCTTTGTACCGGAGGCATGGCGCCACCTCGCCTTCGCCGACTTTGAACTCCCCCTGAGCGCCGATGCCCGGATGCTGCCGCCACGCATCGAGGGGCGCCTGCTGCAGGCACTCGACCTCAAGCCCGGCGAGCGGGTGCTCGAAATCGGCACCGGCAGCGGCTTCTTCACCGCGCTCATGGCCCGCCTCGGCGCCACGGTCACTTCCGTCGAGTACGATCCCGAGCTCTTGGAGGCCGCGCGCGCGCGACTGGCCGAACAGGAGATCGACCGTGTCACCCTGAGTCAAGGTAACGGCGCCACCGGCTGTCCGGTACCGGGCCCATGGGAGGCCATCGTGATCACCGGCGGCCTCTCCTTCCTGCCCGACGACTACCGGGAGGCGCTGGCCGTGGGTGGACGCCTGGTCGCCTTCATCGGCGACGCCCCCCTGCAGCAGGCCATACGGATCACCCGCACCGACACCGCCGCCTGGCACAGCACCGCCCTGTTCGAGACCGGTGTACCGATGCTGCGTGGTGGCGCAGCCAGGCGGCCAGCGTTTGTCTTTTGACCCTGATGGGCGTAGACTATATTAGTCTTTGCTAATATAAAGAGCGCCACACATGAAAAACCTGACTGCAACGGAACTGCACGACTACCTGCAACAGGCCGAGCCCCGCCCGGTGCTGCTCGATGTTCGGGAACCCTGGGAGCACGAGAAGTGTCAGATTGAAGGCTCGACCCTGCTGCCGATGAGCCGCATCGCGGCCGCCCTGAACGAGCTCGATCCGGAGCAGGAGACCGTGGTCATCTGCCACCACGGCGTGCGCAGCTACCGCGTCGCCCAGTGGCTGGAGCAGATGGGCTTTCGCAATATCATCAACCTGTATGGCGGCATCAACGCGTGGGCCCAGCAGGTCGACCCCTCCATGACACGCTACTGAGACGACCCATGATCGGCAAACGGACCCTTCTGACCTTCGCCCTCCTCCTCTCCGGCAGCGCCTGGGCGCAGCCGCCGGGGCTGCTCGAGATCTACCGCATGGCGCAGGAGAGCGATCCACAGATTCGTGCCGAACGTGCCTCGGTGGCTGCGGTGCATGAGCAGCGCCGCCAAGCGCTCGGCTTCTACCTGCCGGAGCTGGGCGCTGGTGCCGACCATACCCGCTGGTGGCGCGACCCGAGCGGTGCGCCCGAGAGCCGCGGCACCTCGCGCGGCTGGTCGGTCACTCTGAATCAGCCGATCCTGCGCCTCGACTATCTGGCCCGTATTCGCCAAGCCGATGCCGGCACCGGCGCCGCCGAGGCCCGCCTGCTCGCTGCCGAGCATGGCCTTGCCGTGCGCGTGGCCGAGCGCTATTTCAATGTGCTCGCCGCTCAGGACAGCCTGGAGCTGGCCAACGCCGAGCTGCGTGCGATCGAGCGTCAGCTCGAACAGACCCGCCAGCGCTTCGAGGTCGGTCTGGTCGCCATCACCGAGGTGCGTGAGGCCGAGGCTCGCTACGACCAGACCCAAGCCCAGCTGCTGGCCGCGGAGAACGGTCTGGCGGTGGCGCGTGAGGCGCTGCGCGAGATCGTCGGCCACCACCCCGAGGCGCTGGCCCAACTCGACCCCGAGGCCCGCCTGCCGGCGCCGGAGCCGAGCGAGATCGACGCCTGGGTTGGCTTTGCCGTGGAGCACAATCCCAGCCTCGCCGCCGCCCGTCACGCCCTCGACATCGCCCACGGCGAGGTACGCACCCGTCGCGCCGGCCACCTGCCGACGCTGGAGGCCACCGCGCGCTACAGCGACAGCCGCGGCGACAGCAACTTTGTCGGCAACGAGCGTAGCGTCGGCCTGCAGCTGCGCATGCCGCTCTATGCCGGCGGACGCATCGCCGCCAGCGTGCGCGAAGGCGAGCACAGGCTGACCGAGGCGTACGAGCAGGTCGACCAGGCCCTGCGCGCGGTCGAGTTCGGTACCCGCGCCGCTTACCTCGGCGTCGTCTCCGGCAAGAGCCGTGTGCGTGCGCTGGAGCGCGCCGTCACCTCGAGCGAGACGGCACTGGAGGCGACCGAGGCCGGCTTCGAGGTCGGCACCCGCACCATCGTCGATGTCCTCAACGCCCAGCAGCAGCTCTTCCATGCCCAGCGCGACCTGGCTGAGGCACGCTATGCCGTGATCCTCGACTCGCTGCGGCTGAAGCAGGCGGCCGGCACCCTGGACGACGACGACATCGCGGCGATCGACCACTGGCTCAGGTGAGCGGCTACGCCGCACCGCGCTTCTGGCCAGTCTGGCTCAGCCTGGCCCTGCTCTGGCTCGCCGCCCACCTACCGTGGCGCTGGCAGATGGCCCTGGGGGATGGCGTTGGCCGACTAGCGTGGCATCTGGTACCGCGCCGCCGACGCATCACCCAGACCAATCTGGCCCACTGCTTTCCCGAGCTGAGCGAGGCCGAGCACGACGCGCTGGCGCGCCACCACTTCCGCCACAACGGCCGCGCCCTGTTCGAGGGGGCGCTTGCCTTCTTTGCTCCTGTGCACCGGCTGCAGGCGCTGATCACCCGCATCGACGGTCTGGAGCAGATCGAGCAGGCCCGCACGGCGGGCAAGGGGGTGGTGCTGCTCGGCGGCCACTTCACCAGCATGATCCTGTGCGGTCGCTTGCTGGCCCTGCACCTGCCGCTGCAGATCGTCTACAAGGAGGCCTCCAACCCGCTCTCGGAACGGATGGCCCGCCACTATCGAGCCCAGCACTATGAGGGGTTGATCGAGAACACCGACTTTCGCAGTCTGGTGCGCCGATTAAAGGAGAATCGGGTCGTCTGGTACGCCCCCGATCAGGACTTCGGCCGCCACCACGGGGTCTTCGCCCCCTTCTTCGGGGTCGCGACGATCACCCTGACCCACACCGCCCGTCTGGCTCGCCTGACCGGCGCCGCCGTGGTGCCGATCTCGTACGGGCTGGATGCAGCGGGCGGCGGCTACCGCCTGACCCTGCACCCACCGCTCGACGACTTCCCGAGCGGCGACGAGGTGGCCGACGCCACGCGCTACAACCGACTACTGGAGGCGTTCGTACGCGAGCGGCCAGCCGAGTATCTGTGGGTCCACCGCCGTTTCAAGACCCGCCCGCCGGGCGAGCCACCCTTCTACTGAGCCGCCTCACGCCGCTCTGCGTGGTAGTCGAGGTGCGGCTCGCCGCTCTCGACGGCGTCACCATCCACGACACAGCGGGCCACCCCCTCTTCAGACGGCAGCCGATACATGGTGCGGCGCAGCAGCCGCTCGATCACCCCGCGCAGACCGCGCGCGCCGGTGCCGCGCGCCACCGCACGCGCGGCGATGGCACGCAGGGCATCAGGCTCAAAGTGCAGGTCGACCCCGTCGAGCTGGAAGAGGCGCTGAAACTGCTTGACCAAGGCATCGCGCGGCTCGGTCAGCACGCGCACCAGCGCCGCTTCATCCAGGGCGTCCAGCGGTGCCAATACCGGGAAGCGGCCGATGAACTCGGGGATCAGGCCGAAACGGCGCAGGTCGTCGGGTTCGACCAGGGCCAGCAGCTCGCCAATCGCCGGCTCCTTGTTCAGCGCCGGCTCGGCATTGAAGCCGATGCGCGTCTGCCCCTCACGGGCGCGGCGGGCGATCTGCCCGTCCAGCCCGGCAAAGGCCCCGCCGGCAATGAAGAGAATGTTGCGGGTATCGACCACCACCTCTTCGCCGCCGTCGCGCTTGCGCCCCTTGACCGGGACGGCAATCCGGCTGCCCTCGACCATCTTCAGCAGTGCCTGCTGCACCCCCTCGCCGGAGACATCGCGCACGCCGGTGGCCGCCTCCGGGCTGCGCGCCAGCTTGTCGATCTCGTCCAGATAGATGATGCCCCACTCGGCACGGGCGACGTTGCCGTCGGCCACGTCGAGCAACCGCTGCAGGATCGTCTCGACATCGTCACCGACGTAGCCGGCCTGGGTCAGCGTGGTGGCGTCGGCCACCGCAAACGGGACCCCGACGATACGCGCCAGGGTCGCGGCCAACAGCGTCTTGCCGGTGCCGGAGGGGCCGAGCAACAGGATGTTCGACTTGCCGATCTCGACCACCTCGGGGTCACCGACATGGCCACTGCCGGCCTCCGCCTGCAGCCGCTTGTAGTGGTTGTAAACGGCGACGGCCAGGATCTCCTTGGCCTCGTCCTGACCGATCACGTACTCATCCAGCCGCTCCTTGATCTCGATCGGCCGGGGTAGCGGGCCTTGCAGGTCGGTCAGGGTGCGCTTGCGTCCCCAGTTCTCGACCACCTGGTGGGCCAGTTGGACGCACTGTTCACAGATAAAGCCCTCGGCCCCAGCAATCAGAGGCCGGTCAGCGGTGCGCTCGGCACCACAAAAGGAGCAATGGTCAGCCATGTTCCGCCTCCCGCTTGCGGGCATTGAGCCAGTGCTTCTGACACTGCCGGGCGGCCCGCTCACGCAGCTGGCTGCGGATCGTCTCGCGCACCTCCGCCAACGGCTTGCGCCCGGCGGGGATAATCTGCTCGCACCAGAGCAGGTGCAGGCCGACCTCGCTCTCCACCGGGGCGCTGATCTCCCCCTCCTTCATGGAAAAGAGCACCCGGTCGAGCTCGGGATAGAGCTGCCCTGCCGGCACCTTGCCCAGCAGCCCGCCGTGTATCGCGCTGGGACACTCGGAGTGCTTCTGCGCCTGTTCGGCAAAGCGGTGCGGTTTGCTGGCCAGCCGCTCAGCAATCGTCGCGATGCGCGCAGCGACCTGCTCGCGGCAGTTCTCCGGGTAGTCGGGGTTGATGGTAATCAGAATATGGCGCACCTGGCGCAGCTCGGGGTGGCTGAAACGCTCGAGATGGCTGAAATAGAAGAGGCTCACATCGACATCGGAGATGGTCGGTGCACGTGCGGCGACCTTCTCCAGCACTGCCTCGACCACCATCTGCCGACGCAGGGCGCGGCGCAGGGCCGCGGCCTCGACCCCGTGGGCAGCCAGCCCCTCGGCAAAGGCGTCCTCATCCTCGTAGCGGGCACTCAGTTCGGCCACTGCCTGATCGACTGCCGACTCCGGCAGGATCAGACCACGCGCCTCGTCGCTCTCGAGGATACGCTGTTCGACCAGCCACTCGCGCGCCGCCTGCAGCCGCACCGCCTCCTGCTGCGCCGGTTCCAGTTCATCGGGCGCGCGCTGGAAACGGGTCTGCGCGGTGCGTAGCGCCATGTAGGCCAGCTCGGCGGGGTCGGGACGACGGTCGGTGGCCATCATGAGACCTCCTCGGCCCTGGTCGACTGCTCGTGCTCGAAGGCCGAGCGGATCAGCTCCAGCGCCCCCTCCGGCACCTGCAGCGTATGGCCCGGGAAGAGGACGTGGTAGGCCACCCCGCCCGGGGCGTCGCGGATGACCCGCAGCACCTCGCCGACCGTGCCCGGCTCAACCACCACCTCGCCACGCAGCCCGAGCGGGATGGTGGGCGCCACCCGGTCGCGGCTCTCGAAGGCGCTCGGCGTCCACGGCTCGTCGGCGCCGATCAGCTCCTCCTCACGACAACCCACCACGCGGTCATCCTCGAGAAAGTGGACCGAGTAGATGATCTGATCCTGCAGAAAGGTACCGATGTCGCGCACATAGCCGGTGCTGCCGCGACGGACCAGCAGACGGCCGGTCTCCAGCCCCGGCCAGGTGCCGTCGTTGCGCACGTTGCGCACTACGCGCACCGCATCACCGTACTCGAAGCGCGGTCGCATCAGCGCAGAACCTGATCGAGCGGCACGAAGGCGGTCTGTGGCTGATGCATGTGGAAGACCTTGAAGACCTTCTCGGTCAGCGCATCGGAGGTAACGAAGTCGGTGTAGGCCCGTTCCAGCAGATGGCTGATGGTCGAGCGGCGCGCCGCCTCGTCGGCCAGTGACAGCGCCTCGCCGGCGGTCTGCAGGTAGTCGTGGAAGCGCTGCAGGATGTGCAGCCGATTCACCTGCACCACCTTCTCGTCGTAAGCGATGCCGAAGTAGTCGAGAAAGGCCTCGGCGCTCTCCAACTCTTCCATCGCTTCATCCAGGCTCAGTTCCAGCTCATCCATGTTCCACCTCCACCAGGGGTTCCGGTTTGTGTCGTTGTTGCCGCCGCTGGGCGGCAGCGTCGTCTTCGCAGAAGTCCATCGAGCCGCACTCGCGGCAGACGCGGGCGCCGGGGTGGAGCGAGGTGCCGGTCGCACGCAGCGCCTCCTCGAGCCCCTCGATACGATCGATCAGACAGGCGATGGCGCGCCCGACCGGGTCCGGGATCAGATGGTGGTCGAGGTCGAGCCGGGCCGGGTCGGCCTCCCCGGCGCGCCCACTCGCCGGGCGTACCACCTTGCCGGGAATGCCGACCACGGTGCGCCCCTCCGGCACATCGCCGATCACCACCGAGTTGGCCCCGACCCGCACACGGTCTCCCAGGGTGACCGGCCCGAGCACCTTGGCCCCGGCGCCGACCAGCACGCCATCACCGAGGGTCGGATGGCGCCTTCCCGAATTCCAGCTGGTGCCACCGAGGGTGACGCCGTGATAGAGGGTGACGTCGTTACCGATCACCGCGGTCTCGCCGACCACCACACCGGCGCCGTGGTCGATGAAGAAGCGCCGTCCGATGGTCGCGCCGGGATGGATATCGACATTGGTCCAGACACGGGCCTGCCAAGCGATGAAACGGGCCGCGTAGCGCCAGCCTCGCCGCCACAACCGATGGGCAATGCGGTGCAGGATGACGGCGTGGACACCGGGGTAGGTGGTGACCACCTCGAACCGGGTGCGCGCCGCCGGATCACGCTGGAAGACGCAGCGGATATCTTCGCCGATCAGGCGCCACAGCCCCAGCGGGGGCTCGGCAGCCGCGGTAGTAGGTGTTCCGTCCATGGCAGCCTCGCTCATGCGCATTGAGCCACCTCACACTGCAGGGTGGCGTGCAGCCGACGCAGCTCATCCTCGCTGGGGGGGCGCTTGTGTCGGATCGTAAAGGCGCGCACCTGGCCCAGCAACAGCTGTGCGTCGCTGCTCTCCAGCATGATGCCAAGTGCAGCATAGGCCTGCTGGATACCGTGCGCACCGGAGTGCTTGCCGACCACCAGCCGGTGGCTACGACCGATCTCGGCCGGGTCGAAGGCCTGGTAGTTGGCCGGGTCCTTGAGCAAGCCGTCGACGTGGATACCGGCCTCATGGGTAAAGACCCCTTCGCCGACCACGCTCTTCTGCCACGCCAGTGGTCGGCCGGAGGCGGTCGCAACCAGTTCAGAGAGGGCGGCAAAGCCGCGCAGGTCGATGCCGGTCTCCAGGCCGTGCAGCCGATGCAGACCGAGCACCACCTCCTCGAAGGCGGCGTTGCCGGCCCGCTCGCCCAGGCCGTTGACCGTGGTATTGACGTGGGTCGCCCCGCCGCGCACGGCGGCCAGGGTGTTGGCCGTCGCCAGACCGAAGTCGTCGTGCGCATGCATCTCCAGATCGAGCTCACTCGCGCGCCGCAACCGGGCAAAGTGGTCGAGCACCGCGAACGGCTCCATCACCCCGACCGTATCGGCGAAGCGGAAGCGCTCGGCACCGGCGGCGGCGGCGCGCTCGACCACCTGCAACAGAAAGTCGGGATCGGCACGCGAAGCGTCCTCGCCACCGACACAGACCGCCAGACCGAGGTCGCGCGCACGGCGAACCTGATAGTCGATCTGCGCCAGCACCCAGTCCCGCTCCCGCCCCAGCTTGCGTGCGATCTGCTGGTCCGAGACCGGGATCGAGAGGTCGACCATGTCAACGCCAAGATCACCGCACCAACCGATGTCGTCGGCCCGCATGCGGCACCAGACCAGCAGTCGCGCGTCCAGCCCGAGACCGGCCACGGCACGGATGCTGTCACGCTCCTCGCCCCCCATCGCCGGGATGCCGACCTCCAGCTCGGGCACGCCGAGGAGGTCGAGACCGCGTGCGATCGCCAATTTCTCCTCCAGCGAGAAGACCACACCGGCCGACTGTTCGCCGTCGCGCAGGGTGGTGTCGTCGATCACGATCGGTTGGGTGGGTGTCACGGGGTAGCCTCCATGGCTGCTCTTGCTCACCCTGCTGCAAGCGGTATGCCACGGCCAACCCACTGTTTTTGCTCACCACGAATCGCGGCTGTGTGGCCATTCCCCCGGTGCCACCTTGTCGGCTTTGTGACAAAGCCGCCTCAGCCGCATGGGCCACCTTGCAATCCGAGCACGGCTTGGTTATCGTGCGAGGTACTCGCCGGGGGTGCCCATGGCCGCGCACGTGGCCTCGGGCTGAGAGCATACCCCTCGAACCTGATCCGGCCATACCGGCGTAGGGAAGGCGTCACCTGCCCCACGGCCCTGCGGGTCGTGCGCCGGTGGTCTCCCTTTCCTCGCCCTGGAGACCACCATGAACGCCATTCCTGAGTCCGTCCTCTCCGCCCTCGGTGCCGAACGGCTGGCGCCGCTGCGCAGCTACCCCGGTTCGCGCAAGGTCTACGTCACCGGCTCACGTCCCGATATCCGTGTCCCGATGCGCGAGATCGTGCAGACCCCCACCCCGGGCGCCGGCACCAACCCACCGATCACCGTCTATGACGCCTCCGGCCCGTATACCGATCCCGACCATGCGCTCGACCTGGCACGCGGCCTGCCCCCGCTGCGCGCGGGCTGGATCGCCGAGCGCGGTGACACCGAACAGCTCGACGGTCCCGGCTCCGAGTACGGCCGCGTGCGCGCCGCCGACCACAGCCTGGACGGCCTGCGCTTCCCCGCGCCACCGCCGCCGCGACGGGCACGGGCCGGCGCCAACGTGACCCAGTTGCACTACGCTCGTCGCGGCATCATCACGCCGGAGATGGAGTTCGTCGCCATCCGTGAGAATTTGCGCATGGACGAGCTGCGCGAGCAGTACGCCGCCGCCGGCCTGCTCATGCAGCACCCCGGCGAGAGCTTCGGCGCCAACACCCCGCAGCGCATCACCCCTGAGTTCGTGCGCGACGAGATCGCCGCCGGCCGCGCCATCATCCCGGCCAACATCAACCACCCGGAGCTGGAGCCGATGATCATCGGGCGCAACTTCCTGGTCAAGATCAACGGCAACCTCGGCAGCTCGGCGCTCGGCTCTTCCATCGAGGAGGAGGTGGAGAAGATGGTCTGGGGCATCCGCTGGGGCTCCGACACCATCATGGACCTCTCCACCGGCAAGCATATCCACGAGACGCGCGAGTGGATCGTCCGCAACTCACCGGTCCCGATCGGTACCGTGCCGATCTATCAGGCGCTGGAGAAGGTCGACGGCAAGGCCGAAGAGCTGAGCTGGGCGCTCTTTCGCGACACCTTGATCGAGCAGGCCGAGCAGGGGGTCGACTACTTCACCATCCACGCCGGGGTGCGGCTCGCGTACGTGCCGCTCACCGCACAGCGGCTGACCGGCATCGTCTCGCGCGGCGGCTCGATCATGGCCAAGTGGTGTCTGGCCCACCATGAAGAGAACTTCCTCTACACCCATTTCGAGGAGATCTGCGAGATCATGCAGGCGTACGACGTCGCCTTCTCGCTGGGAGACGGCCTGCGCCCCGGCTCGCTGGCCGATGCCAACGACGCCGCCCAGTTCGCCGAACTGGAGACCCTCGGGGAGCTGACCCGCATCGCCTGGCAGCACGACGTGCAGGTGATGATCGAGGGGCCCGGCCACGTGCCGATGCAGAAGATCCGCGAGAACATGGACAAGGAGCTGCGCGACTGTCACGAGGCGCCGTTCTACACGCTGGGGCCGCTGGTCACCGACATCGCGCCCGGCTACGACCACATCACCAGCGCCATCGGTGCGGCCCAGATCGGCTGGTACGGCACCGCCATGCTCTGCTACGTGACCCCAAAGGAGCACCTCGGCCTGCCGGATCGCGAGGATGTGCGCGAAGGGATCGTCACCTACCGGCTGGCGGCCCACGCCGCCGATCTGGCCAAGGGCCACCCCGGCGCGCAGGTGCGCGACAACGCGATGAGCAAGGCGCGTTTCGAGTTTCGCTGGGAGGATCAGTTCAACCTCGGCCTCGACCCGGAAAAGGCGCGCGCCTTCCACGACGCCACCCTGCCCAAGGAGGCGCACAAGTCGGCCCACTTCTGCTCGATGTGCGGTCCGCAGTTCTGCTCGATGAAGATTACCCGCGAGGTGCGCGAGTACGCCGCTGCCCAGGCGATCGACAACACCGACGAAGCGATGCGCCGTGGCCTGCAGGAGAAGGCCGCCGAGTTCCGTGACAGCGGCGCCGCGCTCTACCGGAAGGGGTGACATGGCCCAACATCCGGACTGCATCGTCATCGGCGGCGGCCTGATCGGGCTGCTCACCGCCCGTGAGCTGGCCCGTGCCGGGCTACGCGTCACCCTGCTCGAGCGCGGCGAAACCGGTCGTGAATCGTCCTGGGCCGGGGGTGGCATCCTCTCGCCGCTGCGTCCCTGGCAGATGCCCGAGGCGATCACCCGGCTGGCCTTGTGGGGCAACCAGCACTGGCCGGAGCTCGCCGCCCGTCTGCACGAAGAGTCGGGCACCGACCCCGAATACACCCGTAGCGGATTCCTGATCATTCCCGAGACGCCGACCGAGGTCGCTACTGCGCGGGTCTGGGCCGAACAGCACGAGGTCACCCTGCGCCACCTCGACCCGGCCTCCGCACTCGAGGTCGAGCCGGCCATCGACCTGCTCGGCGACGCGCTGTGGATGCCGCAGATCGCCCAGGTGCGTAATCCACGTCTGTTGCGCGCTGCACGTGGCGCCGCCCTGCACCACGGCGTAGAGATCCGCACCCAGACCGCTGCCACGCGCCTGACCGGCCATGCCGGGCGCGTGACCGCTGTCGAAACGACGCAAGGTAGACTGCAGGCTGACCAGGTCGTCGTCTGCAGTGGCGCCTGGAGTTCACAACTGATCGATCCACTCGGCACTCCGGCGTGGATCCGCCCGGTGCGCGGCCAGATGCTCGTGCTTCCGGCAGCGCCGGGTTGCCTCAAGCGCATCGTCATGCATCACGGTCACTACGCCATCCCGCGCCGCGACGGCCAGATCGTCTTCGGCAGCACAGTCGAAGAGGCCGGCTTTGTCTCCGAAACCACCGCCGAAGCACTGGAACAACTGCTGGCGGCCGCCTGGCGGACGCTACCCCCATTGCGCGGTGTGCAACCCAGCTACCATTGGGCAGGGCTTCGCCCCGGCTCGCCCGAAGGGATACCCACCGTTGCACGCCACCCTGAATACGAGAACCTCTTCGTCAACAGCGGCCACTTCCGTAACGGTGTCGTGATGGGTCCTGCCAGTGTCCACCTGCTGACCACCCTGCTGCTTGGGACGCCGTGTGAACTGCCTGCTGAACCCTACGCACTGCAGGGCGCGCACTGATCTGGACAAATTCCAGACCAATACCCTATACTTTCGCACATGGAGACGATGACAACCTTTCCACTGCAGCGAGATGAGGTCGCCGGCTATCTGCGTGAGCACGGCATCACCCCAACGCGCCCCCGTGTCGAGATTGGTACGGTCCTCTTTCAGGGCCATCAGCACCTTTCGGCCGATCAGGTACAGGCACGTCTGACCAGCCACGTCTCCAAGGCCAGCGTCTACAACACCCTTTCCCTCTTCACCGAGCGCGGGCTGTTGCGACAACTGATTGTTGACCCGACGCGCGTCCTCTACGACACCAATGTGGCGCCACACCACCACTACTATGATGTCGAGCGCGGTGAGCTGCTCGACATGGACAGCAGCGACGCGCTTCAGATGAGCCCTCCGGCACCGCCACACGGCATGGCGATCGAGTCAGTCGACATCATCGTCCGTGTCCGCCGCGACAGCGCCACACACTGAGTTTCTGATATAATTCCCATCCTGCCAGGCCGACGTAGCTCAGTTGGTAGAGCAACTGATTCGTAATCAGTAGGTCGGAGGTTCGACTCCTCTCGTCGGCACCACTCCTTCAGATAGACGCATCCACCAGCCAGCCACAACGAAAACAGGCTGTTCTGCTTGCCTGTCTATGCCCGTACCAACACAAAAACGGCACACGCGCCCCCAAACGCAGAGAGGCCACCCGAAGGCGGCCTCTCATAAGCGGCTTTATTGATAAGCTATCGCCTTATTTCTTTTCCTCGGCGACATTCTCACCAGCGACCTCAGACTGCGCAGGTTCGGTTGCCATTACCGGAGCCGGCTTGACGTTCTTCGCCTTGGTCGTTGCCTGAGCCCCTTCTTCAGGACGATCGACCAGCTCGACGATGGCCATCGGCGCATTGTCACCATCGCGAAAGCCACATTTGAGAATGCGGATGTAGCCACCCGGACGGCTCTTGTAGCGCGGGCCCAGCTCATTGAAAAGCTTGCTCACCGCAGCCTTGTCACGCATGCGCGAAAACGCTAGGCGGCGCTTAGCGACGCTGTCGTTCTTGGCCAAGGTGATCAACGGCTCAGCTACACGCCGCAGCTCCTTGGCCTTCGGCACCGTGGTGCGAATGATTTCATGATGGAACAGTGAAGCCGCCATGTTGCTAAACATGGCTTTGCGGTGGCTGCTGTTGCGATTGAGTTGTCTACCGGCATTGCGATGACGCATGGTCGTCTTTCCTGTTGTTCAGTTCAAAGTGGCCGGTTCAGGCCGACTCTTGCTCTTCTTCGACCTCGCGAAGACTGGCGGGTGGCCAGTTTTCCAGCTTCATGCCCAGCGAGAGGCCGCGCGAGGCGAGGACATCCTTGATTTCAGTCAATGACTTCTTGCCCAGATTCGGCGTCTTCAGCAACTCGACTTCGGTTCGCTGAATAAGGTCACCAATATAGAGAATCTGCTCCGCCTTGAGGCAGTTAGCCGATCGCACGGTCAACTCGAGATCATCAACCGGGCGCAGCAGAACCGGATCGATCTCAGGCTCGCTCTCACTGCTACGCACTTCTTCGCGGTGTTTCAGATCGACGAAGGCGTCGAGCTGGCGCTGAAGAATCGTAGCGGCATCACGAATAGCCTGCTCAGGGTCGATCGTTCCGTTGGTCTCGATCTCAATGATCAGCTTATCAAGGTCGGTACGCTGCTCGACACGAGCCGATTCCACAGCGTATGCCACCCGGCGAATCGGGCTGAAGCTGGCATCCAACGCCAGATGGCCGATCGGACGCGACTCGTCGTGCTGGCTCTCTCGCACTGAAGCGGGCTGATAGCCAATGCCGCGCTCGACCTTGAGCGTCATCTTCAACTCACCCTTCTGGGTCAGGTTGGCAATGACCAGATCCGGATTGACCACCTCAACGGAGCTGTCTGCACGTATGTCGGCTGCGGTCACGGCCCCCGGACCCTTCTTGGAGAGGGTCAGGCTAACTTCGTCTCGATCGTGCACCATTACAGCCAGTGACTTCAGGTTGAGCATGATCTCGATAACGTCTTCCTGAACACCCTCAATGGTGGTGAACTCGTGCAAGACACCGTCGATCTCAACCTCGGTCACGGCACAGCCGGCCATGGAAGAGAGCAGAATACGGCGCAACGCGTTGCCAAGGGTATGGCCAAAGCCACGCTCAAACGGCTCCAAAGTCACCTTGGCCATCGTCGGGCTGGTGCGCTGGACGCCTACCAGGCGTGGTGTCAGGAACTGGGTATGCAAACCCTGCATGGCGTAACCTCTATTAAGCTATCTGGTACGGCGTCTTACTTGGAGTAGAGCTCGACGACCAGGTGTTCGTTGATGTCAGCTGGCATTTCAGCGCGCTCCGGACGAGACTTGAAGACGCCTTCCAGCTTGCCACTGTCAACATCGATCCAGTCGGGCACACCACGCTGCTGGGCGAACTCGGAGGCCGCTTTGACACGCAACTGTTGACGCGCACCTTCTGCCACGGCGACCACATCACCAGGCTTGAGCTGGTGCGACGGAATGTTCATCTTGCGCCCATTGACCGTGATCGCATTATGGCGGACCAACTGACGCGACTCGGAACGGGAAACACCAAAGCCCATCCGATAAACCACGTTGTCCAGTCGCGACTCCAGAATCTGCAGCAGATTCTCACCGGTAGAACCCTTGCGTCGATCGGCCTCCTGGTAATAGCGGCGGAACTGCCCTTCCAATACGCCATAGGTGCGCCGCAGTTTCTGCTTCTCGCGCAGCTGCAAGGCGTAATCCGAGAGGCGCGTACGTCGCTGGCCGTGCTGACCAGGCGGCGTGGGACGGTTCTCTACCGGGCACTTGCTGGTGTAGCACTTTTCACCCTTCAGAAAGAGCTTGCTGCCTTCACGGCGGCACTGGCGACACTTTGCTCCGATGTACTTGGCCATTTTGTGTCTCTCCTTCCTTAAACGCGACGACGCTTGGGCGGACGGCAGCCGTTATGCGGAATCGGCGTCACGTCAGTGATACTGTTGATCTTGAAACCCTTGGCATTGAGGGCACGGATGGCCGACTCACGGCCTGGACCAGGTCCATTGACCATCACGTCCATGTTCTTCATCCCATACTCAAGGGCGACTTCACCAACACGCTCAGCTGCCACCTGCGCAGCAAACGGAGTGCTCTTGCGCGACCCCTTGAAGCCGGAACCCCCTGCAGTTGCCCAACAGAGAGCATTGCCTTGACGATCGGTGATGGTCACGATGGTATTATTAAAGCTGGCGTGGATATGAGCCACACCGTCAGCGACATTGCGCTTGACGCGTTTGCGGGTACGGGTATTTGCCTTGGCCATTTTGATTGCCTATCGCTTACTTGCGGACGAGCTTGCGCGGGCCCTTGCGGGTACGAGCGTTGGTCTTGGTGCGCTGACCACGAACTGGGAGACCACGACGATGGCGCAACCCCCGATAGCAGCCGAGATCCATCAGGCGCTTGATGTTCATGGAGACTTCGCGACGCAGGTCACCCTCGACCGGGTAACTGGCGACAGCAGTACGCAGCGACTCGATCTCACCGTCGGTCAGGTCCTTGACCTTGGTCTCCGGCTTGATGCCAGTCTGAGCACAAATATCGCGGGCGCGGCTGTTACCGAGACCGTAAATCGCCGTCAGGGCGATCACCACGTGCTTGTGCACGGGGATATTGATTCCAGCAATACGGGCCATTCGCCCCTCCTTCCAGATATTTCTTGTACTTCAGCGCCGCGAAAACAGAACGGCGCAGAAAAGCGGTCAATTATAATACGCAGACCTGGATCAATCAACCCTGGCGCTGCTTGTGCTTAGCCGTGGTGCAGATCACGCGCACACTGCCATTGCGGCGAATAATCTTGCAGTTACGGCAGATCTTCTTTACAGATGCCTGAACCTTCATCGTTGCTTCTCCTGCGTATCAACTTACTGACGCACCTGACCGGCGCGGCCATGGCTCTTGAGATTGGCCTTCTTCAACAGCCCTTCATACTGATGCGACATCAGGTGCGCCTGCAGCTGCGACATGAAATCCATGGTCACGATAACAATGATCAGCAGTGACGTACCACCAAAATAAAACGGAACGTTCCAGTAAAGAATCAGGAACTCCGGCAACAGACAGACGGCCGTGATATAGATCGCGCCGACCATCGTCAAGCGGCTCAACACGCCGTCGATGTGCTTTGCCGTTTGCTCACCCGGGCGAATACCTGGAATAAAGGCGCCCGACTTTTTCAAGTTATCTGCCGTTTCCCGCGGATTGAACATCAACGCGGTGTAGAAAAAGCAGAAGAAAATAATCGCTACAGCGTACAGCATCACATAGAGCGGTTGCCCAGGCGAGAGTGTCGCCGAGAGATCTTGCAACCAGCCCATGCCATCTGCAGTACCAAACCACCCACCCAGCGTCGCCGGGAAGAGAATGATTGCCGAGGCGAAGATAGGCGGGATAACGCCCGCCATGTTCAGTTTCAGCGGCAGGTGGCTACTCTGTCCCGCATAGAGTTTGCGACCTTGCTGCCGCTTCGCATAGTTGACCGTAATCCGACGCTGACCGCGCTCGACGAAGACGACGAAGGCCGTTACAGCAAGCACCAGCACAAAGAGGATCAGTATCAGCGCGTAGGCCATCTCGCCGGTACGACCCAACTCCATCGTACCGCCAATGGCCGACGGCAGACCTGCAATGATACCAGCGAAGATGATCAACGAGATACCGTTACCGATGCCACGCTCGGTGATCTGTTCGCCCAGCCACATCAGAAACATGGTGCCCGTCACCAAGGTCACCACCGTGGTGAACTTGAACATGACGCCAGGCTCGACCACCAAGTTGGCCTGCCCCTCCAGCGCAATCGCCACACCAAAACCCTGAAAGGTCGCCAGCACCAGCGTCCCATAACGGGTGTATTGGGTGATCTTGCGCCGGCCTGCAGCGCCTTCCTTGCTGATCTGTTCAAGGCGCGGGTGCACCTTGGTCAGCAGCTGCATAATGATCGCTGCCGAGATGTAGGGCATGATCCCAATAGCAAAGATGGACAGGCGCTCCAGCGCACCACCCGAGAACATGTTGAACATGTCCAGGATCGTGCCGCGCTGCTGTTCGAAGAGCTGCGCGAGAACGACCGGGTCGATGCCCGGCACCGGCACATGAGCACCAATGCGGAAGACCAGCAAGGCACCCAGCACGAACAGCAGACGCTGACGCAATTCAGTCAGCTTGCCACCCATGACGGCGTTACCAGCGAGCGCTGAACGTACCACGGCGGCCCCTTACTCTTCGACCTTGCCGCCCGCCTGCTCAATGGCAGCACGCGCACCCTTGGTGACACCGACGCCGCGCAATACAAAGGCGCGTTTGATCTCACCGGAAGCGACCACCTTGACCGCACGGATATTGCTGTCAATCAGCCCAGCGGCCTTCAGCGTCAGCAGATCGACCTGCTCACCTTCCACTTTTTCCAGCTCATGCAGACGTACTTCTGCCGTGGTACGGCCCACACGCGAGCTGAAGCCGCGCTTGGGCAGACGCCGCTGGATCGGCATCTGGCCGCCTTCAAAGCCGACCTTATGGAAGCCACCGGCACGTGACTTCTGGCCCTTGTGACCGCGACCACAGGTCTTGCCCAATCCACAGCCGATGCCACGTCCGACACGCTTGGCTGCTTGCTTGGAGCCAACAGCCGGGCTCAATTCATTCAGTCGCATTGCATCAACCCTCTTCCATCCGCACCATATAGGAGATCTTATTGACCATCCCGCGCACGGCAGCAGTATCTTCCAGTTCAACGGTCTGGTGCATCCGCTTAAGACCCAACCCAGCCACACAGGCACGGTGGTTCGGCAGACGGCCATGGAGGCTGCGCACCAAGGTTACCTTGATCGTCTTCTTTTTGGCATTCATCGTCTTACCCCAGAATTTCCTGAACCGACTTGCCGCGCTTGGCAGCAACCTGTTCAGGCGAGTGCATGGCGGACAGACCTTTGACTGTCGCACGAACGACATTAATCGGGTTGTTGCTGCCGATACACTTGGCCAGAACGTTGTGCACACCGACCGCCTCGAAGACTGCACGCATGGCGCCACCCGCAATGATACCGGTACCTTCCGAGGCCGGCTGCATGTAGACCTTGGCTGCCCCATGTGCGCCCGTAATCGGATACTGCAGCGTGCCATTATGGAGGTTGATATCAACCATATTGCGACGTGCATCTTCCATGGCCTTGGCGATGGCTGCGGGCACTTCACGCGCCTTGCCAGTTCCAAACCCGACTCGCCCATTGCCGTCACCGACTACGGTCAGAGCGGCAAAGCCAAACTGACGACCACCCTTGACCACTTTGGCCACACGATTGACGTTGATCAGCTTCTCAATCAGGCCGTCGCCGGTTTCCTGCTGTTCGATTCTAGACATAACCTGCTTCCTCAGAATTCGAGACCGTTTTCACGGGCGGAGTCAGCCAGCGCCTTGACGCGACCGTGGTAGAGAAATCCGGAGCGATCGAAAGCTACACGGGTAACACCTGCCGCCTTGGCCTTGTCGGCAATGGCCTTGCCCACAGCCTTGGCTGCCTCGATATTGCCCGTACTCTTGAGCGCACCGCGCAGATCGGTCTGGACCGTCGAGGCACAGGCCAAGACGGTACCGCCGTCTGGGCCAATGACCTGAGCATAGATATGACGCGGTGTACGATGCACCGTAAGACGATGCACAGCCAGCTCGCGGATTCTTGAACGCGCGCGACGAGCACGGCGCAGACGACTCTCTTTCTTGTCCATGATTCGCTTCCGCCCTTACTTCTTCTTGGCTTCTTTGCGCACGACATTCTCGTCGGCGTAACGCACACCCTTGCCTTTGTAAGGCTCAGGACGACGGTAATCGCGCAGCTCTGCAGCGACCTGTCCGACCAGCTGCTTGTCGATCCCCTTGACCACGATTTCGGTTTGGCTCGGGGTTTCAACCGTAATACCGGCTGGAACCGGATGGTTGACCGGATGCGAGAAACCGAGACTCAAGTTGACCGTGTTGCCTTGCGCTTGCGCACGGTAACCAACGCCAACCAGCTGCAGCTTCTTCTCGTAGCCGGCGGTCACACCGATGATCATGTTGTTGATCAGCGAGCGCGAGGTCCCGATCAGCGCCTTGTCACCACTGGCGCTCTCGAACCGAATCGAGCTGTCATCATCCTGCACCATCGAAACGCTTGGGTGGATAGTGTGCTCCAGCGAACCCTTCGGCCCGGTGACAACCACTTTCTGACCATCGATCTGTAGCTTTACGCCGGACGGAATAGCAACTGGATATTTGTAAAAACTGGCCATCGTAGTCCCTCCTTATGCCACGGCGCAGATGACTTCACCGCCGATACCACGCTGACGCGCAGCACGGTCTGTCATCATCCCGGCCGAGGTGGAGATGATGGCAATGCCGAGCCCGCCATTGATCTTCGGCAGCTCGTCCTTGCCCTTGTAGATACGACGGCCTGGGCTACTGACTCGCGAGATCATCTCAATAACCGGCATTTCGCCGTAGTACTTGAGAGCGATACGCAGCACCGCCTTGCCATCGATATCCTGCACAGAGAAATCGGCAACGTAGCCTTCATCCTTGAGTACAGCGGCAATCGCCTTCTTCACTCGGGATGAGGGCATGCTTACCTCTGCCTTGCCCGCGGCCAACCCGTTACGAATTCGGGTCAGCATGTCGGCAATCGGATCAGTCATGCTCATTCGGTTTGACTCCTGCTCGTTCTAACGCGTTATCTCTTACCAGCTGCCCTTGCGCAGACCTGGCACATCACCTCGCATGGTCGCCTCACGCAGCTTGTTGCGCGACAGGCCGAACTTGCGATAGTAACCATGCGGACGCCCGGTCAGGCGACAGCGATTCATGCCGCGACACGGACTCGCATCACGCGGCTGCTTCTGCAGCTGTAGCTGAGCAGCGGCGCGCTCTTCCGGGTCCAGACTCATATCGGCAATGCGGGCCTTCAGCTCGGCGCGCTTGGCCGCATACTTGACTTGCAGGCGCTCACGCTTAAGCTCGCGGTTGATCATTGACTTCTTTGCCATATCAGTAGCCCTTTAACTCTTGAACGGGAAGCTGAACGCGGCCAGCAGCGCACGCCCTTCCTCGTCGGTCTTCGCCGAGGTAGTGATCGTAATATCCATGCCACGAAGGGCATCGATCTTGTCATAGTCGATCTCGGGAAAGATGATCTGCTCACGCACGCCCATACTGTAGTTGCCACGACCATCGAACGACTTGGGGCTCAGACCGCGAAAATCACGAATTCGCGGAATTCCCACCGTGATCAGACGGTCCAGAAACTCGTACATCCGCTCACGACGGAGCGTGACCTTGCAACCGATCGGCCACCCTTCGCGAATCTTGAAGCCGGCGACCGACTTACGCGCCAGGTTCACGACCGGCTTCTGCCCGGAGATCGTCTGCAGATCTTTCAGCGCACTCTCCATCACCTTCTTGTCGCCAACCGCTTCACCAACGCCCATGTTGATGGTGATCTTCTCGATCCGCGGCACTTCCATCACGGAGCTGTAGCCGAACTGCTCCTTGAGCTTGCCGACCACTTCATCCTGGTAAAACTTGCGCAATCTAGCCATCTTGTATGTCCCTTAGGCGTCTACGACTTCCTGGTTGGACTTGTAATAGCGCACCTTGCGCCCGTCCTCCAGGACCTTGAAACCGACGCGATCGCCTTTCCCGGTGGCCGGGTTGTAAAGCATCACGTTGGAGGCATGCACGGGCATCTCTTTATCGAGAATACCGCCAGGCAAGCCGCGCATCGGATTCGGCTTCTGGTGCTTGCGCACCATGTTGACACCATCCACCAGCACGCGATCGTCAGCCATCACACGCTGAACCGTACCGCGACGCCCCTTATCCTTGCCGGCGATAATGATGACCTCATCGCCTTTTTTGAGTCTACGCATCGTGCTTCTCCTGCCTTACAGCACTTCAGGCGCCAGTGAGATGATCTTCATGAACCGCTCAGTACGCAGCTCACGTGTCACCGGCCCAAAGATACGGGTACCGATCGGCTGCAGCTGATTATTCAAAATCACTGCCGCATTGGTGTCGAAGCGAATCAGCGAACCGTCTGGGCGACGCACACCCTTGCGCGTGCGCACCACGACCGCATTGTAGACTTCGCCTTTCTTGACCTTGCCGCGCGGAATCGCCTCCTTGACACTCACCTTGATGATGTCACCGATTCGCGCATATCGGCGGTGCGAGCCGCCGAGCACCTTGATACACATCACCCGCCGGGCGCCACTGTTGTCGGCGACGTCCAGGGTAGTCTGCATCTGGATCATGTTCTTTCTCCAGCCTGAGCTTGAAAAATGCTTGCCCGCTTACGTTTTGACAGGCAAAGAAGCGGAATGATATCACAAATATCGACAGGGCCCAAACCCTAATTGGGCCTTGCCGATATTTTCTCAGGGCGACCAAGGCCGCCAACCGTGGTCAGGCGATAACTGCCCGCTCCACGATGTTCACCACACGCCAGCTCTTGCTCTTGGAAAGCGGGCGGCAGGCACTGATTTCGACCAGGTCGCCCTGGTTACAGCTGTTCTCTTCGTCGTGAGCATGCAGCTTCGACGAACGGGTGATGTACTTGCCGTAGAGCGGGTGCTTGACTCGACGCTCAACCAGCACAGTCACCGTCTTGTCCATCTTGTTGCTGACGACACGGCCGCTGATGGTCCGTACTGCCTTTTCCTGATCACTCATTGTCCGCTACCTGCCTTGGCCTTCTGCGCCATGATGGTCTTGACTCGCGCGATACTGCGACGTACACGCTGCAATTCGCTATTTTTCGAGAGCTGTTCGGTGGCTTTCTGCATGCGCAGATTGAACTGCTCTCGCAGCAATCCACCCAGCTCATCGCTCAACTCTTGATCGGTCTTGTTACGAAGTTCATTGGCTTTCATGGTTACAGCACCGTGCGGCAAACAAATGTGGTCGGAATCGGCAGCTTGGCGGCAGCCAGACGAAACGCCTCACGCGCCAACTCTTCCGAAACTCCTTCCATCTCATAGATCATCTTGCCCGGCTGGATCTGAGCGACCCAGTATTCGACATTACCCTTACCCTTGCCCTGGCGAACTTCGAGCGGCTTCTGGGTGATCGGCTTGTCTGGGAAGACACGGATCCAGATCTTGCCACCACGCTTGATGTGGCGTGCAATGGCGCGACGTGCGGCCTCGATCTGGCGCGCAGTCAGGCGGCCACGTCCCGTGGCCTTCAGTCCAAATTCACCGAAGCTGACACGATTACCGTTAGTCGAGAGTCCTCGATTTCGGCCCTTGTGCTGCTTACGGAATTTGGTTCTCTTGGGCTGCATCATGGCTATGCGTCCTCAGTCATCAGTTGGCGGCGGCTTTCTCGCCTGCACCTTCACGCTCGGAGAAGTCGTAGATCTCACCCTTGAAGACCCACACCTTGACGCCGATCACACCGTAGGTGGTATTGGCTTCGGCAAAGCCATAGTCGATATCTGCGCGAAGCGTATGCAGCGGCACGCGACCTTCACGCACCCACTGACCACGCGCGATCTCGGCACCATTGAGCCGACCAGCCACGTTGATCTTGATACCCAGTGCCCCGAGGCGCATGGCATTGGTCACCGCACGCTTCATGGCACGACGAAACATGATGCGCTTCTCCAGCTGCTGGGCGATGTTTTCAGCCACCAGCTGGGCATCGAGTTCCGGCTTACGGATCTCTTCGACATTGACGCGAACCTGGTCGACACCCTCCAACCCCAGCATTTCCTTGATCTCAAGGCGCAGACGCTCGATGTCCTCGCCCTTCTTGCCGATGATCAGGCCAGGTCGGGCGGTGTGTATCGTCACACGAACGTTGCGAGCCGGACGTTCGATCTGGATCCGGCTAACCGATGCATGAGCCAGCTTCTTGCGCAGATGGTCACGCAGCATCAGGTCCGAGTTAAGCGTATCGGCATAGTCGCGACTGTTTGCATACCACTTCGAGGTCCAGTCCTTGACGATACCGAGACGGATTCCGGTCGGGTGTACTTTCTGTCCCATCAGCGCTTCTCCTTTCTGTCTGCGACCACCAGCGTGATGTGGCTGGTACGCTTGAGAATACGGTTGGCGCGACCCTTAGCACGGGCGTGCAGGCGCTTGAGTACCGGACCCTCGTTGACCATGGCGGTATGCACGTGCAGCTCGTCAATGTCTGCACCATCATTGTTCTCGGCATTGGCGATAGCCGACTCGAGTACCTTCTTCATCATCGCCGCGGCCTTCTTGCGCGAGAAGGCCAATGTTTGCAGGGCACGATCGACCGGCAGGCCACGGATCTGATCTGCGACCAGACGTGCCTTTTGCGGGGAGATGCGGGCAAACCGCAATGTTGCACTGGTTTGAATCATCACACTCTCCTTACTTGCCCTTCTTGTTGGCGATGTGGCCCTTGAAGGTACGGGTCGGGGCAAACTCACCCAACTTGTGCCCGACCATGTTTTCGTTGATCAGAACCGGCACATGCTGGCGACCGTTGTGCACGGCGATGGTCAGGCCGATCATGTCAGGCATGATCATCGACCGGCGCGACCACGTCTTGATCGGCTTCTTGCTGTTGGACTCGAGCGACTGCTCCACCTTGACAACCAGATGGTGGTCGATGAACGGTCCCTTCTTGACTGAACGTGGCACTTTACTGACCTCTCTCTTTACCGGCTATTGCGACGGCGCACGATCATCTTGTCAGTGCGCTTGTTGCTGCGGGTCTTGTAACCCTTGGTCGGAACACCCCAAGGCGTGACCGGGTGACGGCCACCCGAGGTACGACCCTCGCCGCCACCGTGCGGGTGATCGACCGGGTTCATGACGACGCCACGTACCGTCGGGCGGACGCCACGCCAACGGGAGGCACCGGCCTTGCCGAGCGAACGCAGGCTGTGCTCGACATTACCCACCTGACCGATGGTCGCGCGACAGTCAGCCAACACCTTGCGCATCTCACCCGAACGCAGACGCAGGGTGGCATATTTGCCTTCGCGCGCCACCAATTGCACCGAAGCGCCGGCGCTGCGCGCCATCTGCGCACCCTTTCCTGGCTTCATCTCGATGCAATGGATCGTGCTTCCTACTGGGATGTTGCGCATCGGCAAGCAGTTTCCTTCCTTGATCGGCGCCTCGACACCTGACATCAATTCGTCACCCGCCTTCACACCCTTGGGTGCAATGATGTAGCGCCGCTCACCATCGCGGTAAACCAGCAAGGCGATATGTGCCGAGCGGTTCGGATCGTATTCGATCCGTTCCACTCGGGCAGGCACGCCGTCCTTGTCCCGGCGGAAATCGATTACGCGGTAACGCTGCTTGTGACCACCACCCTGGTGACGGGTGGTAATCCGCCCAAGGTTATTACGTCCGCCATTGCGGGATTTCTTTTCGACCAACGGCTCGTACGGTGCACCCTTGTGCAGCTCCGGCGTCTCGATACGGACGACGAAGCGACGGCCGGCCGAGGTCGGATTCATCTTCTTGATCGGCATGGCTGTCTCCTTTGCCCTTAGTCTGCCGCGCCACCCAGGAAGTTGATGTCTTGCCCTTCCTTGAGTGTCACGTAAGCCTTCTTCCAGTGGTTACGGCGGCCGGTCACGGCACCGAAACGCTTGCTCTTGCCCTTGACGTTGGCGACCTGGACCGATTCGACCTGAACGTCAAATACTTTTTCTACGGCTGCCTTAATCTCACTCTTGGTCGCATCGCGCATCACACGAAAGACAACCTGGTTGGCCTTTTCAGCCAGCATGGTCCCTTTTTCAGAGACATGCGGTGCCAGCAGCACTTTGTATACACGTTCCTGGTTCATGCCAGCATCTCCTCGACGCGCTTAATCGCATCGGCAGTCATGATCACGTGGTCATAGCTGATCAGCGCGACCGGATTGATCTGTGTGACCGTGCAGGCATCTACGCCCACCAGATTGCGCGAGGCCAGATAGAGGTTTTCATCGACCTCGGCGGTGACGATGAGCGCACGCGGCTGGCCCATCTCTTTCAGCTTGGCAGCCAAAAGGCGGGTCTTGGGCGCTTCCAGCGTCAGACCGTCAACGACGGTGAGACGCTCCTGACGGATCAGCTCGGACAGAATTGAACGCATCGCACCGCGATACATTTTGCGGTTGACCTTCTGCGCATGGTCCTGAGGGCGTGCCGCGAAGGTCACACCACCGGTGCGCCACAGCGGGCTGCGCGTGGTACCGGCACGGGCACGGCCCGTACCCTTCTGACGCCACGGCTTGATACCACCGCCGCTGACCTCTGAGCGCGTCTTCTGCGCCTTGCTACCGGCACGGGCACCCGCCATATAGGCGGTCACCACCTGGTGAACCAGCGCTTCATTGAAGGCCTTGCCAAAGCACTCTTCAGGGAGCTCGACGGTCGAACCGCCCTTACCGTTGATCGATGTCACTTGCATCTGCATCACGCACCTCCCTTCGCGTTACGCAGTTTGACCGCAGGGCGCACAATCACGTTACCACCCTTGGCACCAGGAACCGCGCCCTTGACCAGTAGCAGATTGCGCTCGGCATCGACGCGCACGATCTCGAGATTCTGCGTGGTTCGGCGCTTGTTGCCCATGTGGCCGGCCATCTTCTTGCCTTTGAAGACTCGGCCCGGGGTCTGGTTCTGGCCGATGGAACCCGGAGCGCGGTGCGACAGCGAGTTGCCGTGGGTGGCGTCCTGGGTAGCGAAGTGGTGGCGCTTGATCACGCCGGCAAAGCCCTTGCCGATGGTCGTTCCGGTCACATCGACGATCTGACCATCACTGAAGATATCCACGCGAATCTCGGCGCCCGGCTCAAGCGAGCAGGCTTCATCCTGCTCCAGGCGGAACTCCCATGAGCCACGCCCAGCCTCGACACCAGCAGCCGCATAGTGGCCAGCCATTGGCTTGGTCACTCGGCTGGCACGACGTTCACCAACCGTGACCTGCACAGCACGGTAGCCTTCGCGTTCTGGGGTGCGAATCTGGGTTACGCGATTTGGCTCGACCTCGATCACGGTGACCGGCACCGAGGTGCCATCTTCCGTAAAGATACGGGTCATGCCGGCCTTACGCCCGACAACTCCGATTGCCATCTTGTTAGTCCTCTTTTCGTATCTACACGTCGGTTTCGATTGACCGACGCTGCTCGGTAGTGCTGAGAATCGTCAGATTCAGTTCAGCTTGATCTGTACATCGACGCCCGCAGCCAGATCAAGACGCATCAGCGCATCGACGGTCTTATCATTGGGATCGATAATATCCAGTAGCCGCTTGTGGGTGCGCAATTCGTATTGGTCGCGTGCATCCTTGTTCACATGCGGCGAGATCAGAACGGTGTAACGCTCTTTCTTGGTCGGCAGCGGAATCGGCCCCGACACCTGCGCGCCGGTTCGGCGCGCGGTATCGACGATCTCTTTGGCCGACTGGTCAATCAGACGGTAGTCAAACGACTTCAGTCGGATACGGATACGCTGATTATTGGCTACCATTATTCGATCACCTTGGCGACGACACCGGCGCCGACGGTACGGCCGCCTTCGCGGATAGCGAAGCGCAGACCCTCTTCCATCGCGATCGGCGCAATCAGCGAAACGGTCATACCGATGTTGTCACCCGGCATCACCATCTCGACACCTTCCGGAAGATCCACCGAGCCGGTCACGTCGGTGGTACGGAAGTAAAACTGCGGACGGTAACCGTTGAAGAACGGGGTGTGACGACCACCCTCTTCCTTGCTCAGGATGTAGACCTCCGCCTCGAACTTGGTGTGCGGCGTAATCGAACCCGGCTTGGCCAGAACCTGACCGCGCTCCACATCTTCACGCTTGGTACCGCGCAGCAGTACGCCCACGTTGTCACCGGCCTGACCCTGGTCCAGCAGCTTGCGGAACATCTCGACGCCCGTGCAGGTGGTCTTGGTGGTCGCCTTGATGCCAACAATCTCGACTTCCTCGCCCACCTTGACGATGCCACGCTCAACTCGCCCAGTCACCACGGTGCCGCGACCAGAGATCGAGAAGACGTCTTCGATCGGCAGCAGGAACGGCTGATCGATGTCGCGCTCCGGCTCAGGGAAGTAGCTGTCCATTGCCCCGACCAGCTTGATGATCGCCGGCTCACCAATGTCGCTGCCATCACCTTCCAGCGCCTTGAGCGCCGAGCCAGTAACGATCGGGGTGTCGTCACCCGGGAAGTCGTAGCTCGACAGCAGGTCGCGCACTTCCATCTCAACCAGCTCCAGCAGCTCAGCGTCGTCGACCATGTCGGCCTTGTTCAGGAAGACCACAATGTGCGGCACACCTACCTGACGGGCCAGCAGAATGTGCTCACGGGTCTGCGGCATCGGGCCGTCAGCGGCCGAGCAGACCAGAATCGCGCCGTCCATCTGCGCCGCACCGGTGATCATGTTCTTCACATAGTCAGCGTGGCCCGGGCAGTCAACGTGGGCGTAGTGGCGCTTGTCCGACTCGTACTCGACGTGCGCGGTCGCAATCGTGATACCGCGGGCACGCTCTTCCGGCGCACTGTCAATCTGGTCGTAGCCCTTCGACTCTCCACCAAACTTGGCCGACAGAACCTTGGTCAGCGCCGCCGTCAACGTCGTCTTGCCGTGGTCCACGTGACCAATCGTACCAACGTTCAGGTGCGGCTTCTTGCGTTCAAACTTTTCCTT
>SKWO01000072.1 GCA_007128895.1 Gammaproteobacteria bacterium | reverse complement strand
CGGTGACTTATGTGCTGATCAACCTGCTCACCGATGTGGTGCAGGTGGCGCTCGATCCGCGCATTCGGGGGGCGGCGTGAAGGCGGCCTCCGAGGCGCTGGTCCCCAGGGCGCCGGCCTCCCACACGGGGCTGCGCGAAGGGTGGCAGCGGCTGGCGCGCAACCGGCTGGCGGTGGTCGGTCTGGTCGTGCTGGCACTGCTGGGCGGGCTGGCCCTGCTGGCGCCGCTGCTGCCGCTGCTGCCGCTGGCCGACCCCAATGCGACCGACCCTTCCAACAGACTGCTGCGTCCCTTCGCCGATTCGGCCCATCTGCTAGGCACCGATGCGCTCGGACGCGACCTGCTTTCGCGCCTGATCTGGGGGCTGCGCGTCAGCCTTGCCGTCGGCATTGCGGCGACCCTCGTCGCCGCCGTGATCGGCTCACTGATCGGGCTGTTGGCTGCCTGGTTCGGTCGCTGGACCGACATGGCGCTGATGCGCGGCATCGATGTGGTCATGGCCTTTCCCTACCTACTGCTGGCGCTGGCGATCGTCGCGGTGCTCGGTCCGGGGCTGCTCAACGCCCTCTTTGCCATCGCCATCGTCAACATACCGTTCTTCGCCCGCGCCGTGCGCGGCAGCACGCTGAGCCTGATCGAGCGCGACTTCATCGAGGCGGCGCGCAAGTCGGGCTACTCCCACGCCCGTATCCTCTTCTCGGAGCTGCTGCCGAACGTGCTGCCGGTGATCATCATCACCATGTCGACGACCCTCGGCTGGATGATCCTTGAGACGGCGGGCCTGAGCTTTCTCGGGCTGGGCGCCCAGCCGCCGCAGGCCGACCTCGGCTCAATGCTCGGCGAAGGCCGGCGCCTGCTGATGAATGCGCCGCACGTCGCCGCCCTGCCGGGGCTGGCCATCCTCGTGCTGGTGGTCGCGATCAACCTAGTCGGCGACGGCCTGCGCGACCTGCTCGACCCGCGCCTGCGCTCCGGTGCGCTCAGCCGCCCCTTGGCGGCGACGGCCAGCGATGCGCCTGCCGAACGCGCTGCGGCCGGCGGGGAGGCGCTTGTCGCCCACGCCTGTCAGCAGCCGCTGCTGGGCGTGCGCCAGCTGCGCACCCACTTCCTGGCCGGCCAACGCACCCTGCGCGCGGTCGACGATGTCAGCTTCGATATCGCCCCCGGCGCGGCCCTGGGGATCGTCGGCGAGTCGGGCTCGGGCAAGTCGGTCACCGCGCTGTCGATGCTCGGGCTGGTGGCGACCCCGCCCGGTCGCATCGTCGGTGGTCGCATCGACTACCACGGCGGGGGGCAGGGTGCGGTCGATCTGGTCGGTACACCGCTGGCCCGGCTGCAGGCTATACGCGGCAACCGCATCGCCTACATCTTCCAGGACCCGCAAACCACCCTCAACCCGTTGATGCGCATCGGCGATCAGGTGGCCGAGACGGTCTGGCAGCACCGCGGCTGCAGTTGGCAACAGGCGCGTGCACGCGCCCTCGAACTGCTTGAAGAGGTCCGCATCCCCGATGCCGCACACCGCATGCGGGCGTGGCCGCACGAGCTCTCCGGCGGTCAGCGCCAGCGTGTGGTCATCGCCATGGCGCTGGCCAATGAGCCCGATCTGCTGATCGCCGACGAGCCGACCACGGCACTCGACGTCACCACCCAAGCGCAGGTGCTCGATCTGCTCGATGCCCTGCGCCGCCGCCACAATGCGGCGCTGCTCTTCATCAGCCACGACTTCGCCGTGGTCGCGCAGTTGTGCGACCAGGTGCAGGTGATGTACGCCGGGCGCATCGTCGAGGCGGGGCCGGCCGCCGAACTCTTTGCCACGCCGCGCCACCCCTACACCGAGCGGCTGCTGGCCTGCGTGCCGGAGCTGGGCCAGCCGGAGCGCGTGATGGAGGCGATCCCGGGGTTGCCGCCAGCGGTCGATGACCTGCCGCCCGGCTGCGCGTTTGCCCCGCGCTGCCACCTGGCCACCGAGGCGTGTCAGTCGGCGCCCATTGCACTGCAGGCGATTGCGCCGGGGCGGCTGGTGCGCTGCATCCGGCACGCGGAGGTGGGGCGTGGCTGAGTGGCTGCTCGAGGCGCACGAGGTCAGCCGCCACTACCCGGGGCGTCGGCTCGGCCTGTGGCGGCGCGAGCAGGTGACCGCGGTCGATCGGGTCAGCCTTGGGGTGACGCGCGGTCGCACCCTCGGCGTGGTCGGGGAGAGCGGCTGCGGCAAGTCGACGCTGGCGCGCATGCTGGTCGGCCTGCTGGCACCAAGCGCTGGTGATGTCCGTCTGGAGGGCGAGTCGATCCTGAGCCAATCGCGGGCGGCACGGCGCGCCTTCCATGCGCAGGTCCAGCTGGTCTTCCAGGACCCGCTCGCGGCGCTCAACCCGCGCAAGCCGGTCTACCGCCTGCTCGACGGGCCGCTCTCTGTCCTGACCGATCTCGACCGGCGCGGGCGCCGCCAGCGCATCGTCGCACTGCTCGATCAGGTCGGCCTGCGTCCCGAATTGGCCGAGCGCTACCCGCACGAGCTCTCCGGCGGGCAGGCGCAACGGGTGGTCATTGCCCGCGCCATCGCCACCCGTCCGCAGGTGGTGGTCCTCGATGAGCCGGTCTCTGCACTGGACGTCTCGGTGCAGGCGCAGGTGCTGCAGCTGCTGCGGCAGTTGCAGCAGGAGCTGGGGCTGACCTACCTCTTCATCAGCCACGATCTGGCGGTGGTCGAACAGCTCTGTGACGAGGTGGCGGTGATGCAGTTTGGCCGGGTGGTCGAGCACCGTCCGGCGGCCGAACTCTTTGCCGCGCCGCAGCACGCCTATACCCGAACATTGCTCGATGCCGTACCGAGGTTTCCCGGGTGATCAGCCTTGCTTATGGCGCGATAAGCAGAATATGCTTGTCACCGGCAGGGCCGATCATTATTTTCGCATAGAGAACTATTAAAGCACTGTGGCTACAGGAGGGGAGTCAAAGATGGGTGACAAGTTCAAGATCTTTGGGGTATCGCTGGGCGCGGCCGCGATCTTCTTTATTGCCGGTATCCTCTTCTGGGGCGGCTTCAACCAGGTGCTGGCCTACACCAACACCATG
>SKWO01000051.1 GCA_007128895.1 Gammaproteobacteria bacterium | reverse complement strand
TGCTAGTTTTTAGAGCGTAAAATAATGACAAGGAGGAGACCATGGCCGGACCGATGCTGGTTGAGCTGGAAGCGGGTAACCACTATATCTGCCGCTGTGGCAAAAGCAGCCTGATGCCCATGTGTGACGGCAGCCACGGGGGAAGCGGTCAGAAGCCGGACAAGCTGACGCTGGAGCGGGCGGAGACGGTCGCGCTGTGTACCTGTGGGCTCAGTGCCACGCTACCGCGTTGTGATGGCAGCCATGCGCGTTGATCGCCGATGCTGAAGATTCGTGATCCGCAGGTGCGGGAGATCGTTCAGACGGAGCTGCTGACCTGCCCGCCGCAAACCCGACTCTGTGAGGCGGCCCGCCTGATGCGCGGACGCCCGTGCAGCTCGATCCTGGTGGTCGAGGAGGGGCGCCCGGTGGGCATCTGGACGGAGCACGATGCGACCCGGCTCGACTTCAACCGGCTGGAGAGCTTTGACGTCGCCATCAGCGAGGTGATGAGTGCGCCGCTGAAGACGATCCCGAGCGACTTGACCTTGAATGAGGTCGCCTTCCGCTTTCGGGAAGAAGGGGTGCGCCACTTCATCGTCGAGGGGCCGGCCAACGAGCTGCTCGGCATGGTGACCCAGAGCGATGTGACCCTGCGCCACGGCGTGGAGCACTACTTGACCCTGCGCGCTGTCGATGCCGCCATGCGCGGCGCCTTCCTGCGCCTTGCGGGTGAAGAGACCGTCGCCGAGCTGGCCGTGCGCATGCAGGAGAGCAAGGCTGACGCGGCGATTGTCGACATGCCGGATGGGCGCAAGGGGATCATCACCGAGCGTGACCTGATCCGCCTGGTGGCCGAGCGTCAGCGCTGCGACCGGCTCGCCTCCGTGGCCAGCGCACCGCTGATCACGATCTCTCGGGAGAGCAGCCTGCTCTCGGCGCGCAATCTGCTGGAACAGCGGGGGGTACGCCACCTCGGTGTGGTCGACGAGCGCGGCGAGGTGGTCGGTCTGCTCTCGCTCTCCGATATCCTCGGTATTCTGCAGCACGAATATGTGCACCACCTGACCGAGGCGCTCAAGGAGCGTGATCAGCAGCTGATCCGCTCACGCAAGGATCTGCTGTTGGCCAAACAGGTGATCGAGACCTCGATCAACGCCATCATGGTCACCGATGCCGAGGGTCGGATCGAGTCGATCAACCCGGCCTTTACCCATATCACTGGCTACCAGCCCGATGAGGTGCTGGGCCGCCGTCCCGGCGAACTGCTCAAATCAGGGCGCATGGATGCCGACTTCTACCGCTCCATGTGGCAGTCGCTGGAGCGGCACGGCTTCTGGGAAGGAGAGATCTGGAATCGGCGCAAGAACGGTGAGGTCTATCCTGAATGGCTGACCATCAACGTGATCCGCGACGAGGCGGGGGCGGTGGTCCAGTACGCCGCGATCTTCAACGACATCTCCGAGCGCAAGCGGGCCGAGGAGCGCATCCGCAACCTGGCCTATTTCGATGTGCTGACCGGGCTGCCCAACCGGCGTCTGTTCGAAGACCGTCTCGGCATGGCGATCGCTTCGGCGCATCGCCATGGCCACCGTTCCGCGATTCTCTTTCTGGATCTTGATCTGTTCAAGCGCATCAACGATACCCTGGGCCACGCCGCCGGCGACGAGGTGTTGATGGAGATGTCGCGTCGCCTCGAGTCGGTGCGGCGCGAGGACGATACCGCCGCGCGCATCGCCGGAGACGAGTTCGTTCTGTTGATGCACGAGATCCCGGACGAGCAGGCGGCGGCCAAGCTGGCCGAGCGGATCATCGACGAGGTTCAGCGCCCCTTCCTGGTGGGGGGGCACGAGCTCTATGTCACCACCAGCATCGGCATCAGCCTCTATCCGGATGATGGCAGTGATGCCGAGGCGCTGATGCAGGCGGCCGATCTGGCGATGTATCAGGCCAAGGAGCAGGGGCGCAACAGCTACCACCTCTACTCGCCCGAGATGAATACCCGCTCGCACGAGAAGATGAACATGGAAAAGGCGCTGCGTGAGGCGGTCGAGACGGATGGTTTCAGCCTGGTCTATCAGGTCAAGGTCGATTTCAGTACCGGCCTGATCAATGGCGTCGAGGCGCTGCTGCGCTGGATCCACCCCGAGATAGGGTCGATCTCGCCGGCCCGCTTCGTCCCGCTGGCCGAGCGGATGGGGCTGATACCGAAACTGGGCGAGTGGGTCATGTGCACGGCCTGTCGGCAGGCGGCCGAGTGGCGCGCACTCGGGCTGCCGCCGGTGCGCATGGCGGTCAACCTCTCCTCGCTGCAGTTTGCCGATGGGCAGCTGCCAGAACTGGTCGGTTCGGTGCTGGCGCGTTGTGCGCTGGATGCCGACCTGCTCGAGCTGGAGTTTCACGAGAACACCCTGATGCAGCACGCCGAGACGATCGGCGAGAGCCTCGAGGCGTTGCACACGATGGGTGTCCATCTCTCATTGGATGACTTCGGCAGCGGTTTCAGCAGTCTCAACCTGCTGCGTCGGCTGCCGATCGGCACGTTGAAGATCGACCGCTCGATCGTGCAGGGGTTGCCCGATCAGATCGAGGATGTCGACGTGGCCCGTCTGATCATCGAGGTGGCTCACTCGCTCGGTATGCGCGCGGTGGCCGAAGGGGTGGAAAACCCCCGTCAGGCCGACTTTCTGCGTGCCCGCCGCTGTGATGGTCTGCAGGGCTATCTGGTCAGCCGTCCAGTGACTGCCGAGGACATGATCAGCCTCTTTCAGCGCCGTCTGCTGCCGGGTATCCAGTGAGGGTTGCGATCCACTGGTTTCGGCGCGACCTGCGCCTTGCGGACAATGCCGCCCTGACCGCTGCGGCCGAGAGCGATCGGCTGCTGCCGCTCTGGATCGACGACCCTGAGGGGGAAGAGGCCGGGGGCGTCGGTGCCGCCGGTGCCCTCTGGCTCGACCACTCGCTGGCGGCACTCGACCATCGGCTGGCTCAGGCCGGCTCGCGGCTGGTTCGACGCAGCGGGGTGGCTGTCGAGCGGCTCGCCGAGCTGGTGGCCGAGTTCGGGGTGGCTGTTGTCCATGCGCAGCGCAGCCATGAGCCGGCGCTGCAGGCGCGCGACCGCGAGGTGGCGCAGCGGCTGGCCGCGCTGGGTGTCGAGCTGAGGCTGCACGACGGCGGCCTGCTGATCGACCCCGAACGGCTGCTGACCGGTGGCGGCAGAGCGTATCGGGTCTTTACCCCGTTCTGGCGTGCCGCTGTGCAGGTGTGGCGGCTGCCGGATGGACAACCGGCGCCCGCCCTGCCGCCGCTGCCGGAGGGCATACCTCGGGTCGAGCCGGCCTCGGCAGTCTGTGAGGCGCCGTGGCAGCGGCGCGTGATCGGCCACTGGCAGCCGGGCGAGGCGGGTGCGCTGGCGGCGCTGGAGCGCTTTGCCGAGAACTGCGCCGACTACGCCGGGCGGCGCGACCTGCCGGGCGACAGCGAGGGCGTCTCGCGCCTCTCGCCCCACCTCCACTTCGGTGAGGTGGCACCGGCCCGGGTCGTCCATACCGTCGTGGCCGCAGCCGGGGAGGCGGCCGAGCCCTTCCTGCGCCAGCTCGGCTGGCGCGAGTTTGCCGCCTACCTGCTGCACCACTATCCGCACACCGTCGAACAGCCGCTGGATGGCCGGTTTGCCGCCATGCCGTGGCGTGACGACGGCGATCCGCTGCTGGCCGCGTGGCAGCAGGGCCGCACCGGCTTTCCGCTGGTCGACGCCGGGATGCGCCAGTTGTGGCAGACCGGCTGGATGCACAACCGGGTACGCATGGTCGCCGCCTCGCTGCTGGTCAAGAACCTGCGTCTGCCGTGGCAGCTCGGCGCGGCGTGGTTTCGCGAGACCCTGGTCGACTTCGACCTGGCCAACAATACCTTGGGGTGGCAGTGGGTGGCCGGCTGCGGGGCCGATGCGGCGCCCTACTGGCGCATCTTCAACCCGCAGCGACAAGGGGAACGGTTCGACCCGCAGGCCGTCTATCTGAACCAATGGCTGCCCGCGCCGGTCGTGGGCCGCCATCCGCACGCCGCTCGCCCCGACGCCGTGGTTGACTATGCGGCGAGCCGTGCCGAGGCACTGGAGATATGGAATCGACTCAAGGAGGCAGGAGATGGAGCGCAAGATTGATGTCTGGGACCTTCCGGTGCGCGTCAGCCACTGGACCATCGTGGTGCTGGTCTTTGCCATGTGGTTGACCTCGGAGCTGGGTGGTGAGTGGCTGGAACGCCACATGGTCATCGGCTATGTGCTGCTGGGGGTCGTCCTCTTTCGCCTGATCTGGGGCATCATCGGCACCCGCTACGCCCGCTTCACCGGTTTTGCCTGGCACCCGCGCGGGCTGCTCGACCACCTGCGCCACTTCTTCAGCCGCACCCCCTCCGGTTATATCGGCCACAACCCGATGGGCACCCTTTCGGTGGTCGCCCTGCTCGGGCTGCTGCTCTTCCAGCTGGGCACCGGCCTCTTCGTCGATGACGACATCTATCTGCGCGGCCCGCTGGCCACCTGGGTCGATCGCGACATGCGCGTCGAGCTGACCGCGCTGCACAAGGAGGGCTTCCACGTTCTGCTGGCGTTGATCGTGCTTCATGTGGCGGCGATCCTCTACTACCGCGTGGTCAAGCGCGAGTCTCTGGTGCTGCCGATGATCACCGGTAAAAAGCGCGTGCCCGAGTCGTCCGCCGATCAGGCCGCCGACTTGACCGGCTGGTGGTGGCGCGCGCTGATCGCTGCGCTGATCTCGGCGACCACAGTCTACGGTATCGTCAACTGGACATAGCTACCGCTATGGCTACAGGGATTGACGCACGCCGTCCGGTCGCCAGGAGGGGGCGATCACGTTGGGCATCTCCGATCGCTGCAGCAGCCGGGCTGGAGTGAGGCTGCACTCGCCATAGCGTCGGTTGATCGCGTCGATCACCGCGCCGGTACGCGCGCTGCGCGGTGACGGGGCGTTGAAGAGGTCGAGCTGGCCGGCGGTCGGGCGCGGGTCGAGCGCGGTGACCTGGACCTGAAAGACCCCCTGACCCTGCCAGTGGCGCGCGACCATCTGGTGGCACAGCCCCATGATCTCGCTGCCGTCACTGGTCGGCAGCGCGCAGCGGAAGGTGCCGCCGAGCCACCCCTGCTCGGCGCGCAGACCAATGAAGAAGCGCTGCGCCACCATGTCATGTCGGCGCAGCCGGGTGGCGACCTTGAAGCTCATGTGGTCGAGGTAGGTCAGCACCCCTTCTGCATCGCAGCCCCCGGGCGGCATCACTTTGCCGTGGCCGATGCTCTTCGGAGGCGTGGCGCGGCTCTCCACCGGAGTCGGGTCGAGCCCCTGGGCCATCAGCCAGATCCGTCTACCCATGTTGCCGAAGCGGCGGCCGAGTTCGCTGACCGGCAGCCGCGCCATGTCGCCGCAGGTGTGGACCCCGCGGCGCGCCAGGTAGTCGCCGATGCGGCTGCCGACCCCGCACAGCTCGGTCACCGGTACGGCCTGCAGGCGCTGTGCCGCCTGCCACGGCGGTACCACCGTGATGCCGTTGGGCTTGCGCTGTTCGGCGGCCCACTTGGCCGTGCTCTTGTCGCCGGAGAGGCCGACCGAGCAGGGCAGCCCGGAGGCCTCGAGTACGGTCTGCTGGACGCGTCGGGCGATCACCTCCGGCGAGCCGAGCAGGGCTTGGCAGCCGGTGACGTCGAGAAAGGCCTCGTCGATCGAGAAGATCTCGATGTCGGGCGTGATGGCAGTCAGCGCCGCCATGATGCGGCGCGAGACCTCGGCGTAGCGTTCGGGGCGTGACGCCACCTGGAGCAGGTCGGGACAGAGGCGGCGCGCCTGGCGCAGGCGCATGCCGGTGCGTACCCCGTAGCGGCGCGCCTCGTAAGAGGCGGTGATGATGCAAGTGCCGGTCTGGCCGTTGGTGATGGCGATCGGACGGCCCTGCAGCTCGGGACGGTCACGCTGCTCGATGGCAGCGAAGAAGGCGTTCATGTCGACCAGGATGATGGCGCGTTCCCACAGGGTCTTGGCGGCGGCGGAAGCTGACATGGGTGACCTCAACGGTAGCTGCGCAGTTGGCCGACCAGGATGCCCTGGATGCGTACCCGGTGGGCCGGGTAGATCATCGGGGTCATGGTCGGGTTTTCCGGGATCAGGGCGATCGAGCCGTCGTCGCCGCGCTTGAGCCGCTTGAGGGTCGCCTCCTGGTCGTCGATCAGCGCCACCACGATCTCGCCGTTACGGGCGGTGTCGGCCTGTTCGATGATCACTGTATCGCCGTCGAGGATGCCGATACCGACCATCGAGTCGCCCATCACCCGCAGGGCGTAGCGGCGAGGGCCGAGCAGGAAGTCGGCGAGGTTGATCGACTCTTCACCGGCGATCGCCTCGATTGGCCGGCCGGCGGCGATGCGCCCAATCAGCGGCAGGGTGGCGGTGCCTTCGGCGGCTGTCTCGGTCAGGCGCAGGCCGCGCCAGCTGCCGGACTCGCGCTGCAGGTAGCCCTTGTCGATCAGGGCCTGTACCAGCCGGTGGACGGCGCCCTTGGAGTGCACGCCGATGGCGGCACCGATCTCGTTCAGCGTGGGGGCGTGGCCGTGACGCAGGATGTGGTCACGGATAGCGGCGAGGGCGTTGTTCTGTTGGGCGGTGAGCATGAAAGGTTCTCCAAACGTTCGCTTTCAGAATAGCGAACGTTTGGAGAACTTTCAAGCGCGTTTCAAGAAAAAGGCCCGCCCGGTGACGGGCGAGCCTTGGGGTGTGTTGCGGATCGCCTCAGCGCTGGGTGCGGTAGGCGTCGTGGCAGTCACGGCAGGAGTTGGCGGTGGCGCCGAACTGGCGGCGCACATCGTTGACGCTGCTGGCGCCCTGGGCCACCTCAGCCAGGCGGGTGACTTCCTCTTCCATCTTGACCATCATGTGGCTGAAGTCGTCCCAGTTGGTCCAGATCTCCGGTTTGGAGCGGGTCTCGCCCAGGTCGCTGTTGGGGATGAAACCGTCGATCGCCATGTGGCTGACCGCGGCGACGTTGGCGGCGTTGCGGGCGAAGACTTCGGCATCGAACGGGGCGTCACCACGGACCATCGCACCCATCGGGCCGAAGTTGTAGCCGATCACGGTGAAGACCGCCTTGCGGTAGTCGATGGCACGCTCTTCCGGTGTGTCGGCAAAGGCGGTGGTGGCGGCGGTGGTGAGCAGTGTGCCGGCCAGGGCGGTGAGCAGCAGTCGCTTCATGGTCTGTTCTCCTGAAGATGAGGGGGGTGAGGTGACTGGATTCAGTCTAATTGGATAACCGCAGAGTTGCAATGGTCCCGCCGCCGGGGTGGGGCAGTAGCGCGACCTGCCAGCCGTTGGCCTCGGCCAGTTGGCGGACGATGGCCAGCCCCAGGCCGCTGCCGCCGGTCGTCGTGCTGCGCGAGCCCTCCAGCCGGTGGAAGGGGCGGAAGACCGCCTCGCGCTGCTCTGGCGGGATGCCGGGGCCGCGATCCCGCACCTCGATGGTGGCCTCGCTGCAGTGGATCTCGACCTCGCCGCCGTAGCGCACGGCGTTGTCGACCAGGTTGGTCAGGATGCGGCGCAGGGCGGTCGGGGGCGCCGTAATGGTGCGTTGACAGCCGTGCAGCGGGATCGGGGGTTCGATTCCGGCGACGATCTCTTCCAGCAATGCCCGCAGGTCGACTGCTGCGACCGGCTCTCCGGTGACGCCGCGACCGACCTCGAGAAAGAGGCCGATCAGCCGGTTCATCTCGTCAAGGTCGCCGGCCATGCGCCGACGCAGGTGGTCGGGGGTCGAGTCGGGCAGCATCTCCAGCGCCAGACGCAGCCGTGCCAGCGGGGTGCGCAGGTCGTGGGAGATGCCCGAGAGCAGGGTGGTACGACCGGCCAGCAGCTCGTGCACCTGGCCGGCCATGCGGTTGAAGCTGCGGGTCAGCCGGGCGACCTCGTCGGCACCGCTCTCTGGTAGCGTTGCCGGCGTTGCGCCGCGCCCGACCACGGTGGTGGCCTCGGCCAGGCGGGCTAAGGGACGGGTCAGGCGGCGCACCAGCAGGGCGGTGGTGAGCAGCGCCAGCAGCCCGCCAACCAGCAGGGTGAGCAGGGCCGCCGTCGGAATGCGCAGGTCGAGCCGCTCACGAAAGAAGCCGATGTGCATGGCGTGGCCGCCGACCGGGATCTCGGCCCAGATCAGTGGTTCGCCCTGGTCGTCGATCTTCAGGCGTGACCCGGCCGGGCCGCGCTCCTGGATGGCGCTGGCGACCAACGGTAGATAGGGGAAGGCCAGCTCAGTGCCGAGTGGTTCGGCGTCGATCGGGTCGGGGCTGACCAGCAGTTGGTGGCTGTGCAGCAGCTCGCGCTCGAAGGCCGGGCGCGTCTCCGGTGGCAACTCGACCCAGGTCTGGGCGGAGAGGACCATCAGCGCGGCGAGGTCATCGGCCGAACGGGCCGCCATCGGGTGGACCACGTAGTAGAGCCCGGCACCGACCGCCACCAGCAGCAATAGCACGAAGGCGCCGGCGACGGTGGTGACGGTGCGTCCGAAGAGCGAGGTGGGGATCACGGTGTGGTCGGGGCCGCGACGAAGAGGTAGCCCTTGCTCCAGACGGTACGGATATAGACAGGATGGGCCGGGTCAGGCTCGATCTTGCGGCGCAGACGGGTGACCTGGACATCGATCGAGCGGTCGAACGGGCCACGTTCGAAGCCCTTGATCAGCTCGACCAGACGGTCACGGCTGAGCACCTCGCCCGGGTGGGTGACGAAGGTGTGCAGCAGATCGAACTCGCCGCCGGTCAGGCCGACATTCTCACCGTCGCGGTAGAGGGTGCGGGCCACCGGGTCAAGCCGGAATGGGCCGAAGCCGAGCGTGCTGCCCTCGGTGGGGTGGCTGCCCTCCGGTTCGCGCCGCCGCAGCACGGCGCGGATGCGCGCCAGCAGCTCGCGCGGGTTGAACGGCTTGGGCAGGTAGTCGTCGGCGCCGACCTCGAGGCCGACGATGCGGTCGACCTCCTCGCCGCGCGCCGAGAGCATGATGATCGGCCGGTGGCTCTCGGCACGCAGCCGCCGCGCCAGAGAGAGGCCGTCCTCGCCCGGCAGCATCAGATCGAGGATGATCAGATCGATCGCGTGGTTCGCCAGCGCGGCCTCCATGGCCACCCCGTCGGGGGCGGTGGTGACGGCAAAGCCCTGCTCGCCGAGATAGGCCTCGAGCAGTTCACGCAGGCCGGGGTCGTCATCGACCACCAGCAGATGGGGAGGGTGGTTCGGCATGACGCCATTATCGCCTTGAGGGCCCGTGGCCGGTCAAGTCGAAACAGTCTGTTACAGTTTTCCCCCGTCGGCGCTGCAGCGGCGCTGGCGAATCCGGTAGAATCTTCTGGAAGTGTCGATCAACAGGGTGATGGGTATGCTCTTCGAGTGGTGTCGTAGGGGGGTGACAGGGGGGCTCTTGCTGGCGGTGCTGACCGCAGGCCCGGTCTGGGCGACGGCTGCGCCGGAAGGTGAGTGGCTGGCCCTGGCCGATCTGGATGCCGATGCCGATGCCGAGCAGCACGAGGCGATGGAGCAGCTCCTGCGCGACGTGCCGGATGATGAGCGCGAGGCGCTGCGCGAGCGGATGCGGGAGATGACCGCCGAGGAGCGGCAGGCGCTCTTTCGTCAGTTGCGTGAAGAGGGGCGCGTCGGCAACGGCTACGGCCGCGGCTTCGAGCAGCGCCGCGGCGAGTAGCGCCGCGCACGGGGTTGGCCAACAGGTTGTGGTCGGGTTACAGTCTCCGGGTCGATCGGTCGACCAAGGAGAGAATCATGAAAACAAGCAAAACGACCCTGAGCGCCGCTCTGACCCTGCTGTGGCTGCTGCTGGCTTCCGTTGCGGTGGCTTCGGAGACGACCCCCTGGTGGTGGGACGATGCGTGGTGGGAGGAGGGCCGTCTGCCGGTGGCACAGCACCACGAGGTAACGGTCGAGTGGAGCAGTTACGAGAGTGACGGCATCGATGTGCCGGTGATGATCGCCCGCCCGGCTGATCGCAGGCGCTACCCTGCCGTGCTCTTTGGCCACGGTCGGCGCGGGGTGGATGAGTTGATCCAGCGCCACATCGTGCGTCTGGCGGCGCAGGGCTTTGTCGTGGTGGCGCCCGATCTCTACACCGGTCGCTTCATCGAGATCTTTCCCATTGAGCACGACTACGCGCTGGAAGGCGATTTCGAGCAGGGGCTCGATTTTCTCCTCGCCCGCCGCGACATCCGTGGTGACCGGGCGTGCCTCTACTCCCATACCCGGGGTGGCTACTACGCGCTGAAGGTGGCGGTCAGCCGTGAGCGGCAGGCGCACGATGTCGCCTGTTACGTCTCCTACTATCCGCACATGCAGGATCCCAATCTGCCCGAGCCGATGCAGGTCTACCGCTACGCCCCCGAGGCCGATGATCTAGCCATCCCGACCTTGATCTTTATTGGCGATCAGGAGCAGTACCAGCGTCGACGCGGGATTGAGATGGCGGTGGAGTCACTGCAGCGCAACGGGCGACCGGCGCAGTTGGTGATCTATCCGGGGGTCGGGCGCGGTTTCGATTTCCGGCCAGTGAGTGTGCGCACCTTTGCCGACGATCTGGCGGCGCGGGATGCGCTGCAGCGCTCGGCCCGCTTCATGCGTGACCATCTGCCGTGATCAGGCGACCCCGCTGAAGAGGGTGCCGGTCGTCTGTCCCAGGGTGTTCAGCGACGCGGACGGGGCGGGGGCCGAGGGCGGTGGTGTGGAGGCGGGTACCGAGACGCCGTTCTCGGCACCGCCCTCTTCGCCGTTGCGGGTGGGATTGATCCGGTCGATCGTCTCGTCGATGCGCGTGCCGACCTCGGCAAAGCCATCGGCCGCGGCCAGGTTCATCCGTGTGGTATCGGCCTCGGCCTGCTGCCGATTGGCCTGACTCTCCAGTTGGCCAGCCTCGCGGGAGGCTTCGCGCGCCTCCTTGCGCTTGGCGTCGGCCTCCTCGCGCAACTGCTCCGCCTGGCGTTCGGCCTGTTCGGCTTCACGCAACGCCTGTCGTTGCTGCAGCTGCATCTGGATCGAGCCGGACGGAACGGCGGTGATCATGGTCGTCCACCTTTCTCTTGAGATGGGTCTTGATGTGTCAAAAGATAGTCGAGAAACGCGCCTGTTTCAAGGTGGTATTTTGACGTCGTGGCGCGCGCTCAGTCGCTGCTCAGACAGGCATGAAGTGCCGATGCCAGGTTTTTCATCAGGGTGAAGTAGGCCTTCGGCCCCGGTGTCAGATCCGCGCCCAGCGGGTCGAGCACGCCGCTGCGCACGTGGGTGCCCTCGGTGACGGTCTGGACGATGCGTGACTCGAACTGCGGCTCGCTGAAGATGCAGCGCGGCTGCCGCTCGGCGATGCGGGTGCGGATCTCGCTGATGCGGCGCGCGCTGGGCAGCCGCTCGGGTGAGACGGTGATCGAGCCGATCGCATTGAGTTCGAATTGTGCCTCCAGATACTGGTAGGCGTCGTGGAAGACCAGAAAGGGTTGATCGGCTACGGCCTCGAGCTGTTGTTCCAGGGCCGGATCGAGGCGGAACTTGATGTGCTCGAAGAGGCTGACGGCGTTGTTGAGGTAGG
>SKWO01000052.1 GCA_007128895.1 Gammaproteobacteria bacterium | reverse complement strand
GCTTCGGCACGAAGTAGTACATGATGCCGAGGAAGCCGGCGGTGAGGTAGAAGCCGACCGCATTATGGCCGTACCACCACTGGATCATCGCATCCTGCACGCCGGAGAAGATCGAGTACGACTTCCACATACCGACCGGGATGGCCAGGCTGTTGACCACGTGCAGGTAGGTGATCATCACCATCATGCCCAGGAAGAACCAGTTCGACACATAGATGTGCGGGGTCTTGCGCTTGGCCAGGGTCATGATGAAGTTGAAGCTGTAAGCCAGCCAGACCACGGCGATCAGAATGTCGATCGGCCACTCCAGCTCGGCGTACTCCTTGCCCTGGGTGATACCCAGCGGCAGGGTGATGACCGCCAGGACGATGATCAGATTCCAGCCCCAGAAGGTAAACCAGGCCAGCTTGTTGCTCCACAGCGAGACGCCGCAGGTCTTCTGTACGGTGTAGTACGCCGTGGCCATCAGGACACAGCCACCGAAGGCAAAGATGATGGCATTGGTATGCAATGGACGCAGGCGCCCGAAGGTCAGCTCGGCAATATCGAAGTTCATCACCGGCCATGCCAACTGCGAAGCGATGATCACACCCACCAGGGTGGCCACCACCAGATAGACGGCGGCCATGACGATGAACCATCGCACGACTTCCAGATCGTATTTCTTTTCTACTTGTGTCGCTTCCACGAGTAGTCTCCTCTAGCCCAGAACCATGTATCGCCCAGGACCACCGCCAACTGCCGGCTTACCTGAGCGCACCCTTTTTTATCTCCCCCGCTCCCCCCGCTGGAATACGCGCGGCAAGTCGACAGGTACACTCTGACGGGCGTAGTGTTGAGGAATTCAAGGGATCCAACATTGACGCAGATCAAAAAAGAGACGTTCCGCACCAGCAAAGTGCGCGAAAAGACGCACACCGGGCCGTCAGCTCAGCCATTTTTGGTCTCAGTCTGAGGAAGTGCCGCTCCAGCCCGCCCCAAAACGGTGCAGCCACCGGACTGGCAGGCGATCGCCCTTAGGCGCTCAGGCTGATGCACCACGACGTGCTTGCGTCGCACCGAGAGGATGCCCATCTCCTGAAAACGGGTAAACATGCGACTGACCGTCTCCACCGCCAGCCCCATGTAATTGCCGATATCGGTTCGCGACATGCTCATGATGAATTCGGTACCTGAGAGACCGCGCCGCTGAAATCGCCCGGAGAGATTGAGCAGATAGGCCGCCAACCGCTCCTCGGCGCTACGTTTGCCGAGCAACGCCAGCAGCGCCTGTCCGCCGAGAATCTCCCGACTCATCATGCGCACCAGCTGCTGCTGCAACCCAGGCAGGAACTCGTTGAGACGGTCGACCTGATCATAGGGCAGCTCGCAGACCGTGCAGGTCTCCAATGCGACCGCCGCACAGCCGTGGCGCTCGGTACAGATCGCGTCCAACCCCAGCAACTCCCCAGGCAGATGAAAGCCGGTCACCTGCTCCCGACCGTCCTCGGTGGTGGCGTAGGTCTTGATCGAGCCACTGCGTACGGCGTAGAGCGATTGAAAGGAGTGCCCCTGCTGATAGAGGTGCTCGCCCCGCTTGAGCGGGCGCCGGCGCCGGATGATCTTGTCCAACAGCGCCAGCTCGTTGTCGGCGATCCCCATCGGCAGACAGAGCTGAAACAGACTGCAACTCTGACAGGCAGCCTTGAACTCGGCCAGGCTGACGACCTTGTGTGGCTGCGCTGCCGACATGAACCACCACCTCCCGTTGCACCCCTGAATGACAGAAAACGGTTCTCTCCAAGAGCCGAATTACGGTACTATTTAATTCACATCACCGCGGCATCAGCATACAACGATCATGTCAGAACGCAAGGCCACCATTGAGCGCACCACGCGCGAGACCCGTATCTCGCTCACCGCCCATCTCGACGGCAGCGGCAGCGCCCGACTCGAGACCGGCGTACCCTTTCTCGACCACATGCTCGACCAGATCGCCCGCCACGGCATGATCGATCTGGAGATCGCTGCCGACGGTGACCTGCACATCGACGACCATCACACCGTCGAAGACGTCGGCATCACCCTCGGCCAGGCGCTACGCGCTGCGCTGGGCGACAAGGCAGGCATCCGCCGCTTCGGCCACGCCTACGTCCCGCTGGACGAGGCCCTGGCGCGCGTGGTGGTCGACCTCTCCGGTCGCCCGGGACTGACCTTCGCCGCCGAATTTCCCAGCGAGAAGATCGGCCGTTTCGATACCGAACTGGTTGGCGAATTCTTTCAGGGGCTGGTCAACCACGCCGCGCTGACCCTGCATATCGACGTGCTGCGCGGGCGCAACACCCACCACATCGCCGAGGCGATTTTCAAGGCGTTCGGCCGCGCCCTGCGCATGGCGTGCGAGGTCGACCCACGTGCAGCCGGCCAGCTCCCCTCCACCAAGGGCGCCCTGTAGCCACCACCCAGCCGGAAGAGCCAGCGCATGAGCAGTGTCGCCGTCATTGACTACGGAATGGGCAACCTCCACTCGGTCGCCAAGGCCCTCGAGCGTGCCGCCCATGGCCAGACCGAGGTGATCGTCACCGGGGACCGTCGCACCATCCTCGGCTGTGATCGCGTTGTGCTGCCCGGCGTGGGCGCCATCCGCGACTGCATGGCCGAGCTGATCCGCCTCGGCCTCGACACCACCATCCACGAAGTGGCCGCCAGTCGTCCACTGCTGGGTGTCTGTGTCGGCATGCAGGCACTGATGCAGACCAGCGACGAGAACGGTGGCACTCAATGCCTGCGCATCCTGCCCGGCAAGGTGCGCGGCTTTACCGAGCAACTCGATGCAATCGGCGGCGAGGCGGCACGCCTCAAGGTGCCGCACATGGGCTGGAACCGGGTCGTACCGACCCGCACCCACCCCCTGTGGGCCGGCATCGAGAGCGGCACCCGTTTCTACTTCGTCCACAGCTACTACGTCGAGCCGGGCGACCCGAGCCTGAGCGCCGCCACCAGCGAGTACGGCTTGCCGTTCACCTGCGCAGTGGCCCACAACAACCTCTTCGCAGTACAGTTTCACCCGGAAAAGAGCCAACACGCCGGCCTGCGCCTCTATGCCAACTTTCTGGCCTGGGACGGCACGCTGTAGCCCAACACGCAAGCAAGAGGACACTACCATGCTGGTCATTCCCGCGATCGACATCAAGGACGGCAAGTGCGTCCGTCTGCGCCAGGGGCGCATGGACGACGTCACCGTCTTTGCCGATGATCCGGTCGAGGCCGCCGCGCGCTGGGTCGAGGCCGGTGCCCGTCGCCTCCATCTGGTCGATCTGGACGGCGCCATCGCCGCCGAACCGGTCAACGCCGCGGTAGTCGGACGCATCGCCGACGCCTTCCCCGATCTCGACATCCAGATCGGCGGCGGTATCCGTGACGAGGAGGCCGTCGCGCGCTACCTCGACGCCGGCGTACGCTACGTCATCATCGGTACCCGCGCCGTCAACACCCCCCACTTCATCGCCGACCTCTGCCTGCAGTTTCCCGGCCATGTCATCGTCGGCCTCGACGCCAAGGAGGGCAAGGTCGCCATCGACGGCTGGTCGAAGCTGTCGCGCCACGACGTCATCGACCTCGCCCAGCACTTCGAGCGCGACGGTGTCGAGGCGATCATCTACACCGACATCTCGCGCGACGGCATGATGCAGGGGGTCAACGTCGAGGCCACCGTCAAGCTGGCCCAGGCGATCACCATCCCGGTCATCGCCTCCGGCGGCATCACCTCGATCGACGACATCCGCGCCCTGTGCGAAGTGGCCGACGAAGGCATCGTCGGTGCCATCACCGGCCGCGCCATCTACGAGGGCAGCCTCGACTTCGCCGAGGCGCAGGCGCTGGCCGACCGGTACGCGCAGGCATGATGCCCCGGCTGACACGGCCTTCGCGTCGGCCACGGCAAGGGCTTCGCAAACAGGGATGTTTGCGCAGAGCCTGCATGGAGGCATTCACGGCGTCCCTTGCCGTGGCCGACGTGAAGGCCGACGCCACCCAACGCCCGGCAGGCCAGCCCTCGAACAGCCACGCAACCAGAGGCTATCCCCGATGAGCCTGGCCAAGCGAATCATCCCCTGCCTCGACGTCGACAACGGCCGTGTCGTCAAAGGGGTGCGCTTTGTCGACATCCGCGACGCCGGCGACCCGGTCGAGATCGCCCGCCGTTATGACGAGCAGGGCGCCGACGAGCTGACCTTCCTTGATATCACCGCCAGCAGCGACAACCGCGAGACGATCTACCACGTCGTCGAGGCGGTCGCCGGCCAGGTCTTCATCCCGCTCACCGTCGGCGGCGGTGTGCGCACCCCCGACGACATCCGCCGCCTGCTCAACGCCGGCGCCGACAAGGTCGGCATCAACACCGCCGCCGTGCACAACCCCGACTTCGTCGGCGAGGCCGCCGCCCGCTTCGGTTCCCAATGCATCGTCGTGGCCATCGACGCCAAACGCGTCTCCGCCGAGGGGGCTCCTCCCAAGTGGGAGATCTTCACCCACGGCGGGCGCAAGCCGACCGGCCTCGACGCGGTCGAGTGGGCCCGCCGCATGACCGCGCTCGGTGCCGGCGAGATCCTGCTCACCAGCATGGACCGTGACGGTACCCGCGAAGGGTTCGATATCGGCCTGACCCGCGCCGTCTCCGACGCCGTGCGCGTACCGGTCATCGCCTCCGGCGGGGTCGGCCACCTCGACCACCTGGTCACCGGCATCACCGAGGGCCACGCCGACGCCGTCCTCGCCGCCAGCATCTTCCACTTTGGCGAACACAGCGTCGAGGAGGCCAAGCAGCGCATGGCCGCGGCCGGCATCGAGGTGCGCCTGTGAGCGCCTGGCTGGATGCCGTGCGCTGGGACGAGCGCGGCCTGGTCACTGCCATCGCCCAAGACGCCGACAGCGGCCGCATCCTGATGGTCGCCTGGATGAACCGCGAGGCGCTCGAACTGACCGCCAGCGAAGGGCGCGCCGTCTACTGGTCGCGCTCACGCAACCGGCTCTGGCACAAGGGTGAGGAGTCCGGCCACATCCAGCAGGTGGCGGCGATCGACCTCGACTGCGACGGCGATGTCGTCCTGCTCACGGTGCGTCAGATCGGCGGCATCGCCTGCCACACCGGTCGCGAAAGCTGCTTCTACCGCCGCCTGGAGGGAGACGGCTGGCAGGTACGCGAACCGGTCCTCAAGGACCCGAAGGAGATCTACAGCTCGTGAGCGAGACACTCAACCGACTGGCCGAGGTCATCGAGGCGCGCAAGGGCGCCGACCCGGAAAGCTCCTATGTGGCCCGTCTCTACAGCAAGGGGCTCGACACCATCCTCAAGAAGATCGGCGAAGAGGCGACCGAGACGGTGATCGCCGCCAAGGACGGCGACGCCCGGGCGCTTGTTTACGAAACGGCCGATCTATGGTTTCATACCCTCGTCATGCTGGCCCACCAAGGGCTGGGCCCCGATGATGTCCTGACCGAACTGGAACGCCGGTTCGGCCTCTCCGGCATCGAAGAGAAGGCGAGGCGAACGGAATGAGCACCCAACCCGACTGCATCTTCTGCAAGATCGTGGCCGGCGAACTGCCGGCCAGCATCGTCTATCAGGACGCACAGATGGTCGTCTTCCGCGACATCGCGCCGAAGGCCGAAGTCCATCTGCTGGCCATTCCACGCAAGCACATCGCCAGCCTCGACGACCTGGCCGCCAATGACGCCGAACTGATCGCCCACATGATGCTCAAACTGCCGGAACTGGCCCGGGAACAGGGCTTGACCGACGGCTACCGCACCATCATCAATACCGGCGCAGGGGGCGGCCAGGTGGTCTTCCACCTGCACATCCATCTGCTGGGCGGCAAGCGCCTGCCCGGCTTCTGACCACACCTTATCGCGGAGTCTCACACCATGGGTATCAGCATCTGGCAACTTCTCATCATTCTGGTCATCGTCCTGCTGCTCTTCGGCGCCAAGAAGATCCGCAACCTCGGTGGCGACCTCGGCAGCGCCGTGAAGGGCTTCCGTGACGCCGTCAAGGAAGGCGAGGAGAGCCCCGATGGCAAGCCGCAACAGCAGGACCCGGCCAAGCTGGCAGGGCGCGAAGGTGAAGTGATCAACGCCGAGGCGACCCGTCACGAGGACGAGAAGCCCAAGGTCTGACCCCTGACGCCCGGCCACGGCCATGTTTGATGTCGGCTTTCTCGAGATCGCGATCATCCTGGTCGTCGCCCTGCTGGTCGTCGGCCCCGACCGCCTGCCCGGTCTCGTGCGCACCGTCGGCCTCTACGTGGGCAAGGCGCGCTACTACATCAATGCGGTCAAGCACGAAGTCGAGCGCGAGATCCGCAATGAGGAGATCATGAAAAAGAGCGGGCTCGACGATGTGCAGCGTATCCTCAACAGCAGCATCGAGACCGAACGCCCGAGCCAGCCGGACGACTACCTGGTCAAGGCCATCGACGACCCGGCCACCCGGAGCGCCCCGAGTGAGCCGCCCGCACAAGCCGGCAACCGCCTGATCGACGAAGCGGTGGACCCAACGCGAGACAAGGCGCCCTGATGGCCGCACTACGCGACCCCAAGACCGGCGAAGAGATCCTGCCCCAGCAGCCCTTCGTCACCCACCTGGTCGAACTGCGCGACCGCGTGCTGCGCTCGGTGGTGGCAATCACGATCCTCTTCCTCGCTCTCTTCCCTTTCGCCAACACGCTCTACCTCTTCCTGGCCGAGCCGCTGATGCGCCACATGCCGGAAGGGACCAGCATGATCGCGACCGAGGTCGCCTCGCCCTTTCTGACCCCGTTCAAGCTGGCCCTGATCGTCGCCTTCTTCGCCTGCATCCCCTACCTGCTCTATCAGCTCTGGTCCTTCGTCGCCCCCGGGCTGTACGAAAACGAACGCCGCATCGTCTGGCCGCTGCTCTTCTCCAGCGCCGCCCTCTTCTATCTCGGCATGGCCTTCGCCTACTACGTCGTCTTCCCGCTGGTCTTCGCCTTCCTCACCTCGATGGCACCGGAAGGGGTGGCGGTGATGACCGACATCAACCACTACCTCAACTTCGTGCTGAAGATGTTCTTCGCCTTCGGCGTCGCTTTCGAGGTGCCGATCGCCACCATTATCCTGGTCGCCGCCGGCGTCACCACACCGCAGAGCCTGGCCGCCAAGCGCCCCTATATCATCGTCGGCGCCTTCGTCGTCGGCATGCTGCTCACCCCGCCCGACATCATCTCGCAGACCCTGCTCGCCCTGCCGATGTGGCTGCTCTTCGAGATCGGCCTGCTACTCTCCAAGCGTTTCGAACGCAAGCCGGAAGACGCGAATGAGGCAGCAAGCGCCGACGCCGGTGGTGCACCGACCGGTGCCGACGACGATCCCGAGGCCTACCGTCCGATGACGCCTGAGCAGATGGAGGCGGAACTGGAGCGGATGGAGCAGGAGTCGGCCGGGCGTGAATCTCACAAGAAGGGGGGCGACCCAACGACGTGAAGCGGCTACCCATCATCGCCGGTCTGCTGCTGATCGTGCTTGGAGGGTCGGTAGCCACGCTTCACGCCGCCGCCGTGCTGGACAATCGCCTCACCGGCCACGCCTCACCCTACCTCCAGCTGCACGCCGACGACCCGGTCCACTGGCAGCCCTGGGACCACACCGCCCTTGAGCTGGCGCAACGGCTCAACCGCCCCCTCTTCCTCTCCAGCGGCTTCTACGCCTGCCACTGGTGCCACGTCATGCAGCGCGAAAGCTTCCGCGACCCCGAGGTGGCCGCACTGCTCAACCGCCACTTTATTCCCGTCAAGCTCGACCGTGAGATCGACCTCGCCACCGATGAGCAGTTGATTGCCTTCCTCCGCAGCCATCGCGGCATCGCCGGCTGGCCGCTCAATGTCTTCGTCACCCCCGAGGGACGCCCTTGGCACGGCCTGGTTTACCAGCCACGTGACACCTTCCTGAATACACTGCAGGAGGCGCGACACCAGTGGCAGACAAGCCCGGAGACGATCCGCGAGGCCGCCGAGGGGTACGCCCGCGCGGCGGCCGACCAGCCGCAAGCCGCACCGGAACGCGCTGCCGAACTGCGCCGCCGACTGACGGCCGCGGCACTGGCCGAGGCCGATGACTTCGAAGGCGGCTTCGGTGACCAGAGCAAATTTCCGCGCACCCCGCTGCTCGGTGCCCTGCTCGCGCTGTACGGCCACGCCCCTGAACTCGATGCCCACTTGCAGCTGACCCTGACGCAGATCGCCACCCGCGGTCTGCGCGACCACCTCGCCGGCGGCTTCTTTCGCTACACCGAGGACCCCAACTGGGAGGTGCCGCACTTCGAGAAGATGCTCTACGACAACGCCCAGCTGGCCGCGCTCTATCTGCGCGCCGCCGCCCGCCTGAACGAACCGCGCTGGCAGCGGATCGGCGAGGAGACACTCGACTTCATGCTGGAACAGATGGCGCGTCACGACGGAGGGCTGCGTTCGGCACTCTCGGCCGAGGATGGTGACGGCGTCGAGGGCGGCTACTACCTGTGGCGCCCCGACCAACTGGGCCGTGCCCTCGGCGGCGAACTGCTCCCGGCGGCCGTGCGCCACTTCGGCCTTGATCGCCCGCCACTCTTCGACCACGGCCACCACCTGATCCCGCAGCGCGATGCGGCGGCCGTCGCGGCGGCCCTGTCGATCGAACCCGACCAGGCCGCGCAGTCGATCGAGACGGTACGAACCCGGCTGCGGGCGGCACGCGACCAGCGTAGCCTGCCTCGCGACGACAAGGCAGTGGCCGCATGGAATGGGCTGGCCCTTTCTGCCCTCGCCCTGGCACCGGATCAGCCTCACTACCGTGAGGCCGGCGACCACCTGGCCCGATTCATCACCACCCGACTGTGGGATGGCGAACAGCTTCTACGGGCACTCGGCCCCGCCGGTGAACCGCTCGGCACGGGCACGCTGGAGGACTACGCCCACACCGCCGCCGGGCTGCTCGACTGGGCCCACCGCCACAACGACACGGTGCTGGCCACCCAGGCAGAGCAGCTGGCCGACGCGGCTTGGGAGCGCTTTCACGATACCGCAGGCTGGCATCCGGAGGAGCGCCCGCTGCTGCGCTACGGTGGCGCCGTGGCCCTGCCGACCGACGGCTACCTGCCGGCGCCAACCGCCGTGCTGCTGGAACTGGCCCGCGTACTGGGCCGCGAGCCCGACGGGGTATGGCAGCAGCGGGCCGCCGCTATCGAGCGCGCCTCACTCAACCACGCTGGTGCAGCGCCGCTGGACCACGCCAGCCACATCGCAAGGATTCAATAGCCAGCGATACGCCGCAGCTTGGCGTCGAGCCGCGCCGCGTCGATCGGTACCGCATCGATGATCTCCAGCCGTCCCGCCGTGGCCGCCGCGCACGGCACCAGCCCGCCCTCGCCAGCCACCCGGTTGAGGCGCACCCAGCCGCGCTCGGTTGCCACCACCCCCTTGACCCGTTCCCATGCACCGCTAAGCAGCAGCTGCTCCAGCCGCGCGGCGTCAAAGCGCAGCGAGGGAGCAAAGCGCCAGCCGCAGCTGTGGTAGCCGTCGCCGCCACCGGCGATGGTCAGCCACGCCTCATCCTGCCGCTCGATGCCGTGGTGGTGATCGCGACGGTGGTGGTGCGCCTGCGGCGAGCCGGCGACCAAGCGGGCGTCGTGGGGCCGGTCGAGCCAGACGGGATCGACCGCGCCGTACTCAACCAGCGCGACCTGCCCCCGCGCCGGGTGCAACCCGGCGGCCAACTCGACAAAGGCCTCACGTGCCTCGTCGCCGCAGCGGTCGATCTTGTTCGCCACCAGCACATCGGCCAGCGCAATCTGGTCCTGCCAATTGACGTGCTCGCGGTGGCGCTGCGAGGCAAGGTGGCGCGGGTCGAGCAGCGTCACAACGGCGCGCAGCGCCAGCACGCCTTGGTATTGGGCATCGCTCAACTGATCGATCACACGGGCCGGGTGACCCAGGCCGGACGGCTCGATCAGAATACGGTCGGGGCGCTCCTGTCGGATCAGCTGGTGGAGCCCAACGGTAAAGGCCTGGCTGGCGACACAGCAGAGGCAGCCGCCGGCCACCTGGCGCACCGCGACCCCACCACTCTCTAGCAACTCGGTATCGACACCGACCTCACCAAACTCGTTGATCAGCACCGCCCAACGCTCCCCCGACGGCACCCGGGCCAGCAGATGGCCGATGGCGGTGGTCTTACCCACACCGAGAAAGCCGGTAATCAGGTTGACCGGGATAGGGGTTGGTCGCTCGTCCATCAGTGCACTTTAACCATTCCGGCGACACGGAACAAATGACGCGCTATCATAAACAGATATGAATCTCTCCATGACCCTGACTTTCTTCGGTGGCGTCGGCCTCTTCCTGCTCGGCATGAAGCTGATGACCGATGGCCTCAAGGTGGCCGCCGGCGACGCCCTGCGCGAGATCCTCGCCCGCGGCACTGCCACCACGCCGCGCGGTATCGCCTCCGGCGTGATGATCACGGCGATGGTGCAGTCCTCGACGGCGGTCATCTTCGCCACCATCGGCTTCGTCAACGCCGGTCTGCTGACCCTCTTCCAGGCGGTCGGTGTCATCATCGGCAGCAACATCGGCACCACGGCCACCAGCTGGCTGGTCGCCATCGTCGGCTTCAAGGTCAACCTGCAGGCACTGGCGATGCCGGCCATTGCCGTTGGCATGGCGCTGCGCGTCACCGGCGCCGGAACCCGGCGCGGCGCACTGGGCGAGGCGCTGACCGGTTTCGGCATCTTCTTCCTGGGTATCGACATCCTCAAGGAGACCTTCGGCGACCTCGGCGAGGGCGCCGACCTGGAGCGCTTTGCCGACAGCGGCCTGCTCAGCCTGCTGCTCTTTGTCATGATCGGCATCGTGCTGACTGTCATCATGAACTCGTCCAGCGCCGCGCTGGCCGTGACCCTGACCGCCGCCGGCAGCGGCCTGATCCCACTCACGGCAGCCGCGGCGATGGTCATCGGCGCCAACATCGGCACCACCTCGACGGCGCTCTTCGCCGTCATCGGTGCCACCTCCAATGCCAAACGGGCCGCGCTGGCGCACGTCATCTTCAACGTCATCACCGGCATCGTCGCCTTTGCCTTCCTGCCCTTCCTGCTACTGGTGGTCGCCTTCATCGCCCGGATGCTCGGCCTTGACCCGACACCGGCGGTCACCTTAGCGATCTTCCACACCATGACCAAGGTGACCGGCACCACGATCATGTGGCCGCTGACCCCCTTCATCGTCGCCCGGCTGGAACGGCTCTTCGTCACCGCCGAAGAGGATGAAGGCCGCCCGCGCCACCTCGACAGCACACTGGCCGGCACCCCAAGCCTGGCGTTGGAAGCACTCAATCTCGAATTGACACGGATCGGTGAGATCGCCCGCCGCGCGGCCAAGGAGTCGATCAGCGCCGAGACCAGCAGTGCGCGCCGTCTGGCCCAGGACAAGGGGGCGGTCGACAAGCTGGTGCTGGCCGTCGGCGATTTCAGCAACCGGGTCACCCGCAGTACCGACATGCCGGAAGAGCTGGCCGGCGCCTTTGCCAACGGCGTGCGCATCACCCAGTACTACGACGACATGCTCGAACACGCATTGGAGATCAATGGCAACAAGCCGGGTGATATCGAGGACTCCGATCTGGCCGCCAGCATCGCCGAATACAAGCGCGCGGCGGTTGCCCTGATCAACCAGGCCGATGCCGATCTCGACGGCTTCAAGCCGAAGCGGCTGCGCAAGGCGCTGAAAGCGTGCGAAGAGGGCTATCAGGAGGCCAAACGCCGCCTGCTGCACGCCGGCACCGCCGGCCATCTGCCCATCCGGCGCATGGTCGCCCACCTCGACATGCTCTCGGACATCCGCCGCATCCTCGACCAGGCGAGTAAGGCGGCCATCTACAGCCACAAGCTGCGCAAGCTCCTGCACGCCGAGGTCGAGAGCGACGATGACGACGAGGATGAGGGCGACGAGCACGCCGAAGCACAGACCACCGACACCCCGTCCACTGGCGACGACGCCACAGGTACGCCTGCCGAAGCCGTCGAACCGGGTTCAGAGCCGCCCGGCGACACGCTGCCTGAAGAGGCTAGCAGCCTGTCGGACTTAACCGGCCGTAGCGAGGGGAAGCCGGTTTGAGGCAGATTTTTCGACCTTTTGAGGAGAATAGTGGTTCTATTTGACGAGAAAGATCGGAAAATATGACCAAGCCGGCTTTTCCGCAGTAGATCAGCGTTAAGTCCGACAGACTGCTAGGCCAACGCCCTCGTGACCATCTCGTGGACGTCCCGTGCCAGTTGTGGCGCGGCGGCAATATCTTCAAGCTGCGCACGCATCTGCGCGCCGCGCGGCGCATCGAGCTGGCGCCAGCGGCCGAGCGGGGTAACCAGGCGGGCGGCGATCTGCGGATTGATCGCGTTCAGGCGCACGATCTGTTCGGCCAGCAGGGCGTAGCCGGCCCCGGAGGGGTCGTGGAAGCGCACCGGGTTGCGCAGGGCGAAGGTGCCGAGTACGGCGCGCACCTTGTTCGGGTTGTGCAGATCGAACTCGCTGTGCTCCAGCAGCGCACCCACCCGCTCCAACGTATCGCGGCGGCGTGAGGCGGCCTGCACGGCGAACCACTTCTCCATCACCACTGCATCGCCGCGCCACCGTTCAAGGAAGTCGTCCAGCACCCGCTCGCGCTCGGCGCACTGCTCGCTGTCGGCAATCAGCGTCAGCGCCGCCATACGGTCAGTCATGTTGTCGGCGCGCTCGTACTGTGCCACGGCCAGCCGCTCACCGCCGTCGAGCGCACTCAGGTAGCCCAGGGCACGGTTCTTCAGCGCACGCCGCCCCGCCTGCTCGGCGTCGTAGCGGTACGGGGTGGCGTCGTCCAGACGTTGGTAGAGCGCCTGCCATGTATCGCGCAGCAGCTCGGCCAATGCGGCGTGCAGCCCCTCGCGCGCGGCGTGGATCGCCTGCGGATCGTAGACCGTCACCGCCTCGCCCCACGGCAGCTGCTCGGCCAGGTAGAGCGCGTCCGGCAACGCGACCGCCTCGGCGACGAAGGCGGCATCGATCGCGCGCTCGTCGAGCAGCCGGGCAAAGGCCGCAGCCAACCGCTGCGCCGCGTCGTCCTCGCCACCACCGGCGACGCGCCGCATGATCGCATTCACCGCGAAGCGCTGCCCCGCCTCCCAGCGGTTGAACGGGTCGCTGTCGTGGGCTAGCAGGAAGAGCAGGTCGTCGTCGCTGTCGTCGTACGCCAGCCGCACCGGGGCGGAGAAGCCGCGCAGCAGGGAGGGCCGCGGCGCTTGTTCGATCCCGGTAAAGACGAAGCGCTGCTGCGCCTCGCGCAGCTCGACCACCCGCTCGGTCGGCACCGCCTCCGGCGCCTCGTCCTCCAGCCGCAGCGGCAGATCGGCGCCATCGGGGCCGACCAGCCCGAGACGCAGCGGGATGGGCAGCGGCCGTTTGTGCGGCTGCCCCGGCGTCGGCGGCGTCTGCTGGCTCAGCTCCAGCGTGTAGCGCTGCGTGGCGGCGTCGAAGTGGCCCTGCGCGCGCACCACCGGGGTGCCGGCCTGATCGTACCAGCGCATGAAGGCGCTCAGGTCAAGGCCGTTGGCGTCGGCGATGGCGGCGACGAAGTCGTCGCAGGTCACCGCCTGGCCGTCGTGGCGCTCGAAGTAGCGGTCACAGCCACGGCGAAAACCCTCGGGGCCGGCCAGGTGGTAGAGCATGCGCACCAGCTCGGCCCCCTTCTCATAGACCGTCATGGTGTAGAAGTTGTTGATCTCGATGTAGTGGTCGGGGCGCACCGGGTGGGCCATCGGGCCGGCGTCCTCGGCGAACTGGCGGGTACGCAGCAGGGTCACGTCGCGGATGCGCTTGACCGCCTCGGAGGTCGTCTCGGCGGTGAACTGCTGATCGCGGAAGACGGTCAGCCCCTCCTTGAGGCTGAGCTGGAACCAGTCGCGACAGGTGATGCGGTTGCCGGTCCAGTTGTGGAAGTACTCGTGGGCAATGATCGCCTCGATCGTCTCGTAGTCGCGGTCGGTAGCGATCTGCGCATCGGCCAGGATGCACGAGGCGTTGAAGAGATTGAGCCCCTTGTTCTCCATCGCCCCCATGTTGAAGTCGTCGACGGCGACGATCATGTAGCGGTCCAGATCGTACTCGCGGCCGTAGCGCTGCTCGTCCCAGCGCATCGCCTTTTTCAGCGCCGCCATGGCGTGGGCGCAGCGGTCGCGATTGCGCGCCTGGACATAGATCTCGAGCGCCACCGCGCGCCCCGACGCGGTAGTGAAGCGGTCCTCGATGCAGACCAGGTCACCGGCCACCAGGGCGAAGAGGTAGGCCGGCTTCGGCCACGGGTCCTCCCACAGCGCCCAGTGGCGACCATCGGCCAGCTCACCGCCGTCGAGGCGGTTGCCGTTGCTGAGCAGCACCGGGCAGCTCACCCGGTCGGCGGTGATGCGTACCGTGAAGCGGGCCATCACGTCGGGCCGATCCGGGTACCAGGTGATGCGGCGAAAGCCCTCCGCCTCGCACTGGGTGCAGTAGTTGCCGCTGGAGCGATAGAGCCCCTCCAGCGCCGTGTTGGCCTGTGGGTTGATGACCACCTCGGTCTCCACCACGCACGACGACGGCGCATCGAGCACGGTCAACCGGCTGCCGTCGATACGGTAGCCGCTGCCGGCTGCCAGCTCGCGACCATCCAGTACCACCTGCTGCGTCTGCAGCCCCTCACCGTCGAGCACCAGCGGCGCGGCGGGGTCGCCATTCGGATGACGCCTCAGCGCCAACCGCGCCCGCACCCGCGTCGCGTGCGGCGCCAGCTCGAACTCGAGCGCGACCGTCTCGACCCGCCACGGCGGCGGGGTGTAGTCACGCAGGTAGACGGGGGTCGGCTGACTCATCGGGGCTCCTGTTGCGTTTCAATCCGCTGCATACCATACCAGACCCAGAGCTCCCGGGGCTGCATCAGCCGGCCACGTTGATGCCCTTTACACGATTCGACCGGAAGACGCCCTGCCTTGACACAGCGGCGCCCGGCACCTTACTGTCAGGGCATGCAAACCCCCACGCCACCACGCATCCGCATCAATCCGCCGGTCTTCATCACCTCGGCGCTGCTCACCGTCTGCTTCGTGCTCTTTGCGGCGATCTACACCGAGCTGGCCGGTACACTGTTCAGTGCCACCCAGGCGTGGGTGACCGAATCGGCCGGCTGGTTCTATGTGCTGGCCGTGGCCGGCTTTCTGGTCTTCATGGTGGTGCTGGCCCTCTCCAGCCACGGCCATGTGAAGCTCGGTAGCGACCACAGCCAGCCCGACTACAGCTACACCTCGTGGTTCGCCATGCTCTTCTCCGCCGGCATGGGCATCGGTCTGATGTTCTTCGGCGTCGCCGAGCCGGTGATGCACTACGTCAGCCCCCCGGTCGGCGAGGCAGAGACGGTCGAGGCGGCGCGTCAGGCGATGCGCATCACCTTCTTCCACTGGGGCATTCATGCCTGGGCGATCTACGCGGTGGTGGCGCTTGCACTGGCCTATTTCAGCTTCCGTCACGGCCTGCCGCTGACCATCCGCTCCTCGCTCTACCCGCTGATCGGTGAGCGCATCCACGGGCCGATCGGCCACGCCGTGGATATCTTTGCCGTGCTTGGCACCCTCTTCGGCGTCGCCACCTCGCTTGGCTTTGGCGTCATCCAGGTCAATGCCGGCCTCCACTACCTCTTCGGCATCCCGGTCGGCGTGACCACCCAGGTCGTGCTGATCGCCGTCATCACCGCCATCGCCACCGGCTCGGTGGTGCTGGGGCTGGACGGCGGCATCCGCCGTATCTCGATACTCAACATGATCCTGGCCGCGGCGCTACTCGCCTTCGTCCTGCTCTTCGGCCCCACCGTCTTCCTGCTGCAGACGCTGGTGCAGAACACCGGCATGTACCTTTCCAGCCTCTTCGAGATGACCTTCAACCTCTACGCCTACGAACCGACCGACTGGATCGGTGGCTGGACCCTCTTCTACTGGGGCTGGTGGATCGCCTGGGCGCCCTTCGTCGGCATGTTCATCGCCCGCGTCTCGCGCGGGCGCACCATCCGCGAGTTCACCGCTGGCGTCCTGCTGGTGCCGGTCGGCTTCACCTTCATGTGGATGACCTTCTTCGGCGACACCGCCCTCTACCTGATCATGATGCAGGGGGGCGGCGAGCTGGCCGATGCCGTCGCCGCCGACACCTCGGTCGCCCTGTTCCAATTCTTCGAGCACCTGCCGCTGGCCTCGCTCACCGCACTGATCGCCACGCTGCTGGTGATGACCTTCTTCGTCACCTCCTCCGACTCCGGCTCGCTGGTGGTCGATATCCTCACCTCGGGCGGCAGCGACGAGCCGTCGCCGACCTGGCAGCGGGTCTTCTGGGCCGTGGTCGAAGGCATCATCGCCGCCGCCCTGCTGATCGCCGGCGGCCTGGCCGCGCTGCAGACCGCGACCATCGCCAGCGCCCTGCCCTTTGCCATCATCATGGTACTGATGTGCTGGGGGCTGTTGCGCGCGCTGCGCATCGAGGCGGTCAAGCGCATGAGCCTGAAGGAGGCGCGTGTGACCCCGCGCGGACCACACGCCGCGGTGCCGTGGCAGAAGCGGCTGCGTGACCTGCTGCACCATCCCAAACGGCACGAGGTCATCCGCTTCATCGCCGAGGTCGCCCGTCCCGCCTTCGAAGAGGTGGCCGGCGAGCTGCGCAAGCAGGGGTTCGACGCCGAGGTGGGCGAGGGGGAGGACGGTCGTGCCTGGGTCGAGGTGCGCCACGGTGACGAAGTCGACTTCTACTACTCGGCCCGCCCGCGCGCCTACGAGCCGCCCACCCTGGTGATGCGCGACACCCGCGGCGACCGTGCCGAGGCGCTGCGCTACTACCGTGCCGAGGTCCACCTCAGCGAGGGCGGGCAGGACTACGACATCATGGGCTGGAGCAAGGCCGACATCCTCAACGACGTGCTCGAGCAGTATGAACGGCACGTCCACTTCCTCACCGCGAAAGGGCGCACTTGACCCAACGAGTACCTTTGCGGTTTACTCGGAATAAGAAGCCCAACCGCAAGGAGGCGCCGTGCGCCCGTCACACCTCTCCACCATTCTCGACCGTGAATTTCTCTCCGTCAACGACGGCCACCACACCCCGGTGATGATCTGGGGGCCGCCCGGCGTCGGCAAGTCGCAGCTGGTCGCCGCCATCGGCGCCCGCCACAGTGCCCCGGTGGTCGATATCCGCCTCTCGCAGATGGAGCCGAGCGACCTGCGCGGCATCCCCTTTCGCGCCGGCGACCGGGTCGAGTGGGCCCCGCCGGCGCTGCTGCCGGAGAGTGGCCGCGACCCGGCGCACGGCATCCTCTTCCTCGACGAGATCAACGCCGCTCCGCCGAGCGTCTCTGCCGCCGCCTACCAGCTGATCCTCGACCGGCGCCTCGGCGCCTACCGGGTACCCGAGGGCTGGGCCATCTTCGCCGCCGGTAACCGCCAGGGCGACCGCGGCGTGACCTACGCCATGCCGGCGCCACTGGCCAACCGTTTCGCCCACTTCGAGCTGGAGACCCACCTTGAGGACTGGGTCGCCTGGGCCTTCGAACAGCGCATCGACGAACGGCTGATCGCCTTCCTGCGCTTCCGCCCCGAGCTGCTCTTCGACTTCGACCCCGAGCGCAACCACGCCGCCTTCCCCTCGCCGCGCTCTTGGGAGTTCGCCCACCGCGCCCTGCAGAAGTTCGACGGCCACCCGGCCCTGCTGCTCGACGCCCTGCAGGGCTGCGTCGGCGAGGCCGCCGGCATCGAGCTCAACGCCTACATCAGCCACCTCGACCGGCTGCCCGATATCGAGGCGATCTGCCGGGGCGAGCCGGTCGCCGCCCCCGACGAGATCGACCTGCAGTACGCCGTCGCCTCCGCCCTCGTCGCCCGCGCCCTGCAGCACCAGGGCAAGCCCGAGGCCGATCGCGTCACCGGCCACATCCTCGACTACGCCGCCACCCTGCCGCTGCGCGAGATGGGCGTGATGCTGGTCTCCGACCTCTACCGCGCCGTCGGCCAGCCGCTCTTTGCCCTGCCGCAGTTCGCCCCCTGGGCCGAACAGGTGGCCGACCTGATGCTCTATAACGAGTAGGCGCTATGGGTTCTAATGCGACCTCTAGGAGTGGGGCAGGTCCAGTCGGCGGACGCCGTAAACCCTTGTGGGCTTCGCACTCCTGCTTCGCCCCCAAGTCCGGCCCGGCCATCCTTGGCCGTGCGCTCGTTGCATTGCAACTCGCCCATGGGGGCTCGGACACGAACATCCTGTTCGTGTACGCCGCCGACTGGACCTGCCCCACTCCTGCCCTCCAGTACGGCGTGCGGATCGGCATGGATATCTCCGAATGACCGCCACCTCCCCCCTCGACCGCCTCACTGCGGCGCGTACCCGCCTGATCCTCGACAAGCCGTTTCTCGGCGCGCTGGTGCTGCGCCTGCCGCTGGTCGAGGCCAACCCCGACTGGTGCCCGACCGTCGCCACCGACGCCCGCGCCTTCTACTTCAACCCCAGCTACATCGCCGGTCTGCGCGGCGGCCAGCTCCAGTTCGTCCTCGCCCACGAGGCGCTCCACTGTGCCCTCGCCCACTTCGCCCGGCGCCAACACCGCGTCAAGCGCCGCTGGGACGTCGCCTGCGACCACGCCGTCAACCCGCTGCTGCTCGACGAAGGGCTCATCCCCCCGCCCGGCGTCGTCATCCTCGACGAATTTCGCGGCATGACCGCCGAAGAGATCTACCCCTTCATCGAAGACCACGACGACAGCGAATTGCTCGATGACCACCTCTACGACCGCGACGCCGAAGGGCCGGGCGGTGACGGAACCGACGACAATACGCGCCGCGACGATGCCCGCGGCGACCAGGGCGCTGGCGACCACGGCGACGACGGCCGTCAGCAACAACAGCAGGCCAGCGCCGCCGAAGGAGGGGCCGCCGCCGGACGGCCGCCCCCCTTGAGCGAGCCGGAACGCGAACAGTTGGAGAAGAAGTGGCAGCAGCACCTGGCCGGCGCCGCCCAGCAGGCGCAGCAGGCCGGCAAGCTCGGTGGCGGCATGGCGCGGCTGGTCGACCGCCTGCTGCAGCCGCGCCTGCCGTGGCGCGCCCTGCTCGCCCGCCACCTGCACGCCATCGCCCGCGACGACTACAGCTACCTGCGCCCGTCACGCCGCGAGGGCGACGCCATCCTGCCCAGCCTGCGCAGCCACGGCCTCGAACTGGTCGTCGCCCTCGACACCAGCGGCTCGGTCGAGGATGCCGAACTGGCCGCCTTCGTCAGCGAGATCGACGGCCTCAAGGCGCAGGTCCGCGCCCACGTCACTCTGCTCGCCTGCGACAGCGAGCTGGCCCCGCAGGCGCCGTGGCACTTCCAACCATGGGACGCCTTCACCCTGCCTAGCGGCCTGCACGGCGGCGGCGGCACCCGCTTCACCCCGGTCTTCGACTGGATCGCCCGCCAGGACCGCCGCCCCGACCTGCTGATCTGGTTCACCGACGCCCACGGCGAATTTCCGCCACGCGCCCCCGACTACCCGGTCCTCTGGCTGGTCAAGGGCAAGGCACCGGTACCGTGGGGCGAGCGGGTGCAGTTGAACTGACAGATCTGTATATTTTGAGGATATACGAAGAGAGCCGTTTATGATTACGCCAAGGCAGAGTCCTGAGTTTCCTGATGAGGCCGAGGAGCGTGCCTTCTGGGAGTCCCACGACTCCACGGAGTATGTCGACTGGGATCGCGCCCAGCGCGCTCGCCTGCCCAATCTGAAGCCCTCCACCAAGACCATCTCACTGCGCCTCCCCGAGACGCTGCTCGACAGAATCAAGATCGAGGCCAACAGGCGGGATATGCCGTACCAATCCCTGATCAAGGCGTGGCTCGCCAGGGATGTGAATGACCTGAACCAGACAAGGGAGTAGTTGCCGCATCACCGCCGCAGGATCACCAGCCAGCGGCCGAGGTTGAGCAGGCTGGCGAGGCTGGCGGCAACGTAGGTGAAGGCGGCGGCGCGCAGGATCGAACGGACGGCGCCGAGTTCCTGTTCATCGACATAGCGGCCGGCCTGCAGGATCGGCAGCGCCTTGCCGAAGCTGGCGTCCCACTCCACCGGCAGGGTGATCAGGTGGGTCAGTGCCGCCGTGCCCATCGCCAGCAGGGCGAGCAGAAACATCAGCGCGCCGCCGACCGGGGCGCGTGTCAGCAGAGTGATGAAGGGGATCGCGATCATCGCCATGACCGACGCCTTCTGCGCCCAGTTGGCCAACACCACCATGCGGCCACGCCAGTGGAAGCTGCGCTCGCCGAGGGCGTGCTGGATAGCGTGACCGACCTCGTGAGTGGCGACGGCGACAGCGGTCAGCGAGCGGTTGTTCAGGTTCTCCGGCGAGAGGCGAACCGCGCGCGCCTGCGGGTCGTAGTGGTCACCGGTATCGGTCGGCTCCACGGTCACATGCTGCAGGCGAAAGCGGTCCAGCAGGTGGCGCGCCAGCTCGCCGCCGGTGCCCGGCAGGTGGTCGAGCGGCTGGCTGTAACGGCGCATCACCCGCTGCACCCAGAGCTGCGGGCCAAACAGGGCGACCAGCAGGAGCAGGCCGGCGATCAGGATCACTGGTGCCATGGCACCCCGGGCTGCGGCGTCGACTGTGGACACTGCAGCGGCAGACTGAAGGCGACGGTCGACCCCTCGCCGACCCGGCTCTCGATCTCCAGCTGCCCGCCCATCAACGTGACCAGACGCTGCGCCACCGGCAAGCCAAGTCCGGCGCCACCGAAGCGCCGCGTCAGGCTCTCGTCGGCCTGTGCAAACGGCTCGCGCACCGCCTGCAACCGCTCGACCGGGATGCCCACACCGGTATCACGTACGCTGAAGCGTACCCGGTCGGCGCCAGCGCGAACAACCTCCACCTCGACACGCCCCTGCTCGGTAAACTTGATCGCGTTGCCGATCAGGTTGATCAGAACCACGCGCAAGGCCCGACGGTCACCGACAAACAGCTCCGGCAGGTCGTTGGTGACAAGGGTCGCTTCCAGCCCCTTCTCGCGTGCCATGGCCAACAGATAGTCAAACTCATCCTGCAGCCAACCACGTAGCACAAACGGTTCGCAGGTCAACTGCAGCCGCCCGCCTTCGAGCCGGCTCAGGTTGATCAGGTCATCGACCAGCGCCAGCAGGTGGTCGCCGGCCTGGCGCAGCCGCGCCAGATGGTGCTGCTGCTCCGCATCCAGCGGACTCTCGGCGAGCAGCTCACCCATGCCGACGATCGCATTGAGCGGGGTGCGCAGCTCATGGCTGACATTGGCCAGAAAGGCGCTCTTGGTCTGCTCGGCGACCTCTGCCTCGCGACGCGCCCGCTCCATCTCCTCGATCATCTGGTTGATCGCCCTGGCCACCTCGGCCATTTCTCGCCCGGCGAGCGCAGGCACAAGGGCGGTGCGATCGCCGGCCGCGCGCTTGAGCACCGCCGCATTGATCCGCTGCATCGGTTGCAGCACATGGCGGCGCAGCCCCCAAGCATAGACCGTGACGAAGAGCAGCAGCAGCGCCATCAGCAGAACCGCCGTGACGAAGAGGCCAGTGACAACAAAGGGGGGGATCGCCTCGACATCGACCACCACCCCGACCACACCGCGCTCGAGCAGCGCCTTGCCCTCACTCTGCGTCCCGTAGAGCAGCGGTTCGACAACCCATATCTCGGCGTTCTGATAACGACTGAAGAGCCGGTCGCCTCGCTGGCTGTGCACCTGCCCCATCACGCCCGCCAGCCCGGCGTGGGGCAGGTGCTCGAGCAGTGCGCCTCGCCAAGTGTGGCGGCTAGCTGCGACCACGCGCAGCGGTTCACCTACGGCCACCACGATCAGGACGACCTCGCGCTCGGCCGCCATGCTCATGACGAAGCGCTGCAGGGCGGTCACATCGTGGGTCGCCCCGGCAGCGTGGTGGACCGCCTCGGCCAGCAGCTTGGCCCGCTCGAGCTGACGCTGATCGATATGGTTCTGGTAGAAGTGCCACAGCAGGGTCAGGCCGACGGCAGCGATCACGGCAAAGCCCAGCAGCAGCGGCAACAGGCTGCGCTGGGCCAGGGTTGGCTGCCAAACCCGCATCAGCGCACCGGACTCGGCAGCGCGCCGGGCACTGCCACGGTAGTCAGCAGGGGCTCGGTCTCGACCGGCTTCAGCAGCACCCCGGTCGAACCCAGGGCATAGGCCGCCTGCTCCAGGCTGCGGTAAACCCCATTGCCGGCGACCAGCCAGCGCGCCTGCTCATCCAGGCGCAGGATACGCAGACCAGCCAGCTTGCGGACAAAATCATCAGCCGAAAGCCCTTGTCGCTGCGCCATCAGCGCGTGGGCCTGCTGCGGGTATTCCAGCGCCCAAGCGACCGCACGGTCGAAGGCGCGCGCCACCGCCGCCAGATCACCACCGCGTTGTTCGACCACGGCACGGTCGGTCACCAGCATGTCGATGATCAGCCCCGGCACCTGGCCCGAATCGAACAGGACACAGCGGTGGGTCACCTCGGCGCAGCCGGCCACGCTCTGTTCGATCTCGATCGACTCGGGCGGATAGACCGCAACCGCGTCGACCAGCCCCTCCTGCAAGGCCTGTGGCATGTGGGCCTGCGCCATCGGCACCAGCACCACGTCGTCCAGTGTCAGCCCCGACTGGGCCAAAGCGGCATACAGCAGCAGGATATCGAGGGTACCCGGTTCGATCGCCACCCGCCGTCCACGCAGCTCGGCCACCGAACCGATCTGCGGCGCAGCCATGATCACATCGGGCCCGAGCGAGATGCTGGTGGCGTAGAAGACCCGCACCTCGCGAGCCGACTGTTCACTGGCTACCAGCACCTCAACCGGCGTAGCGGCAAAGAGGTCGACCTGGCCGCGCTCGAAGGCGCGGCGCGAATCGCCCAGGGAGAGGAATTCGACCATGCGGACATTGGCCCCCTCTTCGGCGTAGAAACCGAGCTGGTCGGCCAGAAAGAGGAACTCGTAACCGGGCCAGATATTGGCGCCGATATAGAGCGGCGGCTGACCGCGTTCACAGCCGGCTACCAGCAACAGCATGGCCAGCAACCAGAACAGCCGCCCCCTTTCCCTGTTGCGCGCTCCCCTCACGTGCACCCCCTTGTGGGTCAGTCCATCATGGTCTCACATTCAGCACAACCGATTCGATACCGTTGTCGTGCAGCCGCTGGCGCACCGAATTGAGCTGCCCGGTATCACGGTACGGGCCGATCCGTACCCGATGCCAGGTCTCGTCACCGTCGATGGTGACTGTCTGCACGGTCGACACGATACCGAGCAGCGCCAGACTGGCGCGCAAGCGATCGGCCTCCTCGGCACGGCGGAAGGAGCCGACTTGAAGCAGGTAGTGGCCGGGCTGCTCGACGGGCGGCGGCGGGGCCGACGCCGTCGCCTCTGCCCCTTCGGGTCGCGGCTCCGTGGATGGGCGCGGTGCCGGGGGCGGCAGCGGGCGGCTCTCCGGCACCACCACCTCCATCTCCGGCAACAGGGTATAGAAGTCGAAACGGGGACGGCTGGGTGGCTCCGCGGTCGGAGCAGCCGCTGCGGGGGCTGGCGCGGCCGTCGGCGGCGCTGCGGCCTCCGGCGGGACCGCCGTCGGCGGATCGCGCAACGGCAGCACCCCAAGCCAGACGACGAAGGCGACGAAGAGGCCGATCATCAGGCCGCTCAGCAGCCAGATCCAGCCTGGCAGCGGCCGACTGGCCGGCCGACGGCTGGTGCGACGGGCCTGGGCGCGTGCCACTACATCGCCTCCGGTGCACGGACACCGAGCAGGCCGAGGCCGTTGGCGATGACTTGGCGCACCGCGTCGATCAGAACCAGACGGGCATCACGCAGGGCGCCGTCATCGACCAGGAAGACGTGCGCGTTGTAGTAGGTGTGGAAGGCCGCCGCCAGCTCCTGCAGGAAGTGGGCGAGCTGGTGCGGCTCGTGGGCCAGCGCGGCCGTCTCGACCCCTTCGGGGTAGCGTGACAGCAGCACCAGCAGCGCCTCCTCGTGGGCCTCGTTCAAGCGGTCGAGGGCCGCCAGCCCCGCGTTGCGATCGTGCGCCAGCCCCTTCTCCGCCAGCTGGCGGAAGACGCTGCAGACCCGGGCATGGGCGTACTGGATGTAGTAGACCGGGTTCTCGTTGCTCTGCGAGCGGGCCAGATCGAGGTCGAAGTCGAGGTGCTGTTCGCACTTGCGCATGACGTAGAAGAAGCGCGCGGCGTCGTTGCCGACCTCCTCGCGTAGCTCGCGCAGGGTGACGAACTCGCCGGAGCGGGTCGACATCTGCACCTTCTCGCCGCCGCGCCAGAGCACGGCGAACTGGACCAGCAGCACGTCGAGGCGGTCGGGATCGTCGCCCAGCGCACGCAGCGCCGCCTTCACGCGCGGCACGTAGCCGTGGTGGTCGGCACCCCAGACGTCGATGACGCGGTCGAAGCCGCGCTCGAGCTTGTCCATGTGGTAGGCGATGTCGGAGGCGAAGTAGGTCTTCACCCCGTTGTCGCGCACCACGACGCGGTCCTTCTCGTCGCCGAAGTCGGTGGAGCGGAACCAGAGGGCACCGCCCTCCTCGTAGAGGTGGCCGGCGGCACGCAGCCGCTCGATGGCGCGATCGACCGCGCCCGATTCGGTCAGCGAGAGCTCGGAGAACCACTCATCGTAGGTGACGCCGAACGCCTCCAAATCGCTGCGGATGTCGCCGAGGATCGCGTCGAGACCGGCACGGAAGACGGTGCGCCACGCCTCGCTGCCGAGCAGGGCCCGGGCACGGGCGACGACGGCGTCGATATAGAGCTCCTTGTCGCCGCCGTCCGGCTCGTCCGGTGGCAGGCCGTCGAGCAGCTCGGCGGCGGCACGGCGCAGCCGGTCGCCGTGCTCACGGTGCAGCGTGGCGCCGATGTCGAAGATGTAGTCGCCCTTGTAGCCGTTGGCCGGGAAGGGCAGTGTCTCACCGCACAGCTCCAGGTAGCGCAGCCAGACGCTGGCGGCGAGGATCTCCATCTGGCGCCCGGCGTCGTTGACATAGTACTCGCGGTGGACCGCAAAGCCGGTCGCCTCGAGCAGGTCGGCCACCGAGGCGCCATAGGCCGCGCCGCGGCCGTGGCCGACGTGCAGCGGCCCGGTCGGGTTGGCGGAGACGAACTCGACCTGCACGCGGCGCCCCTCACCGAGGCGCGAGCGGCCGTAGGCCGCCCCCTGCGTCAGCACCTCGGCGACGACACCACGCAGCGCCTCGGGGGTGAGAAAGAAGTTGATAAAGCCGGGGCCGGCGATCTCGACCCTGGCGACCTGCGCCGAGGCCGGCAGAGCGGCGACCAGCAGCTCGGCGATCTCGCGCGGCTTGCGGTGCAGCGGCTTGGCCAGCACCATCGCCAGGTTGCTGGCAAAGTCGCCGTGCGCCCGGTCACGGGTACGCTCGACATGGATCGACGGCGGTGCCTCGGGGGACTCGGCCAACCCGTCAAGGGCGGTGGCGAGCAGTTGCTGGAGGTGATCTTTGAGCAAGGCCGGCTTCCTGCAGAGAGTGGATCAAGGGGCCAACATTCTATCCCGAACCGGCCACCGGTGACACGCCCCGGCGAAAAAAGGCGACGTTGCGCGCCGGGAAGTCGCACTGCCAGCCGTGCCGCGCGGCGATACGGCGCAGGGTCGCCTCGCGGTAGAAGACGACGTGGGTCGGGTCGCGCCGGTAGTGCCAGCCGGCAAAGCGGCGATCATCGTCCTGCAGGCAGGTCATCACCGCCAGCAGGCCGCCGGGGCGCAGCAGTGCATCGAGCCGGGCAAACTCGGCCGCCGGCCGGTGAAAGTGCTCGATGACCTCGGTGCAGGTAATGAAGTCGTAGCGGCGCGCCAATACCGTCGAGTCCGGCGCAAAGCAGGGGTCGTAGAGTGCCATCCGGTGGCCTGCCGCCACCACCATCGCGGCCAGCGCCGGACCGGGGCCGCAGCCGTAGTCGAGGCCCTCACTCCCCGGTGCCAGGCGGGCCAGCAGCGGCACGACCAACCGTCCCAGAAAGCGCCGGTAGCCGGGGTCGTCCGGGGGGTTACGGTGGAGCCGGTACTCCCGGCGCTCGGCCTCGAGGGTCGGTCGCTGGGCCGGCTCCAGCAACGTGGCCAGGCAGTCGTCACAGCGCCAGTAGTCGCGACCGTCGACCTGCATGAAGGGGCGCAAGCGGGCTCCGTCGCAGACCGGACACGCCATTCAGAACAGCTCCAGCGGATCGACATCGAGCGACCAGCGTACCCGGCGCCCCTCGGCCAGCCCCTCCAGGGCCGGCGCCAACGCCGCGAGCAGACGGTGCAGATCGCTGCGCCGGGTCGCCTGCAGCAAGAGCTGCGCCCGGTAGCGGCCGGCGCGCCGCTCCATCGGGGCGGGCAGCGGCCCCATCAGATCGACGCCGTCGTGGCCGATCTGGCGCGCCAGCCGGGCCGCCTGTTCGAGAAAGGCGAGCGGGGCGGCCTGTCCGGTCGCCTCGGCCCGCAGCAGGGCGAGCAGGCTGGCCGGTGGCCAGCAGGCGGCGCGGCGCTCGGCCAGCTCGTCGGCAGCGACCCGCCGGTAGCCGCCTTCGAGCAGACGCGACCAGAAGGGGTGGGCCGGCTGGCGGCTCTGGATCACCACCTCGCCGGGTCGCTCCGCTCGCCCGGCCCGCCCGGCCACCTGGACGATCAACTGAGCCAGCCGCTCCGGGGCACGAAAATCGGCACTGAAAAGCCCCTGATCGGCGTCCAGCACGGCAACCAGGGTCACGCCGGGGAAGTGGTGGCCCTTGGCGACCATCTGGGTACCGAGCAGGATCTCACCGTGCCCCGCCTGCGCCTGTGCCAGCAGCCCCTCCAACGCACCCCGCCGGCGGGTGCTGTCACGGTCGATACGCAGGATCACGTGGTCGGCAAAGCGCTCCTGCAGCAGCGCCTCGATGCGTTCGGTACCGTGGCCGAGCAGCACCAGTTCGCTGCTGCCGCAGGTCGGGCACTGCTCCGGCACCCGCTGCTCGGCACCGCAGTGGTGGCAGCGCAGCCGGTGCTCGCGCCGGTGCAGGGTCAGGCGCGCATCGCAGCGGCGGCACTCGCCGACCCAGCCGCACCCCCCACACATCTGCACCGGCGCAAAGCCACGCCGATTGAGAAAGAGCAGCACCTGGCCGCCTGCCTGCAGGTGCTCGCGCATGGTCGTCTCCAGCGCCGGCGCCAGCGGTTCACGCACCGACAGGCCGCGCATGTCGACCACCCGCAGCGTCGGTGAGCTGGCGCCGCCGGCCCGTTGCGGCAGGTGGAGCAGGTGGTAGCGCCCCGCCTCGGCGTTGGCCAGCGATTCCAGCGACGGGGTGGCGCTGCCCAGCACCACCGGCACCGCGCACTGGCGCGCCCGCCACACCGCGACATCGCGTGCCGAATAGCGAAAGCCCTCCTGCTGTTTGAGCGAGGCGTCGTGCTCCTCGTCGATGATCACCAGCCCCAACCGCGGCAGCGGGGTGAAGACGGCCGAGCGGGTGCCGATCACGATCCGGGCACTGCCGTCGGCGGCCGCCTGCCACGCCGCCAGCCGCTCGCCAGAGGCAAGGTCGGAGTGGAGCAGCGCCAGCGGCGCACCGAGGCGACGAAAACGCGCGACCAGCTGCGGCGTCAGACCGATCTCCGGCACCAGCACCAGCACCTGATGCCCCGCGGCCAGGACCCGTTCGACCACATGGAGGTAGACCTCGGTCTTGCCACTGCCGGTGATCCCCTCGAGCAGGAAGGCGGCAAAACCGCCCAGCCCGGCGCCGATCGCATCGACCGCCCGCTGCTGTTCCGGATTGAGCGGGTGGCCGGGCTGCGCTGCCGTCGCCACCACCGCCGCGCCCTCGATCGGCACCACCCAGCCTTTGTCGCAGAGGGTACGCAAGGCGCCGCGCCAATCCCCCTCACCGGCCAGCTCGTCGCTACCGGCGCCGTCGGGAAAGGCGGCCAGTCGCGCCAGCAACGCGGCCTGGCGCGGTGCCCGCGCCAAGGTCGCCGGATCGACTGCGCGCCCCGCCTCGCTCAATTGCCAGCGGGTGATGCGCGGCGGACGCAACACCTCGCCTCGACGCAGCGCCACCGGTAGCGCCGCCTGCCACACCTCCCCCGGCGGGTGGTGGTAGTAGCCGGCCGCCCAGTACAGCAGCGCCGTTACCGAGGGTGGCAGCACCGGAGTCGGGTCGATCACCGCCTCGACCCGGCGCAGCCGTTCCGGTGGCAGCTCGCTGCGGTCGGCCACGGCGGCAACCACGCCGACTTGCCGCGTGCGTCCGAACGGCACCCAGACCCGGCAACCGACCGCGACGTCGGGCTGCGCCGCCGGGGGCAGATAGTCGAAGAAGCGGCGCAGCGGTGACGGGATCGCGACGCGAAGGATGCATGAATCCATACGGCCTACTCTACCCGATAGCCGACCGTTTGGCCCTGTCACTTGGCGGCCATCGTTCAACCCAATTCTTCATTGCGTGCGCTAACCCTCGGAGAGGACGAGGTGATTCGTCCTTATCCCCAGCGCCTGTGGATAACCCTGTGGACAGCGGCGGGAAAAGCGGGCCAAGTGCCCGCCACCACGGCATGACCGTTATATTGTTCATCTTTTGTTCATGTCAATTAACCCTGAATAAACATTATCTTGCAAAGAAAACCCCGGATCATGCAAATGTCTGGACACCTCTCGCAGCCAACTCCATGATTTGTCGTGCCGATGTGCATAACCGGGCGGCGCAGAGTAGAATTCCGCTCCATCATGGGCCTGAAACGCGACTCCACAGAAGACTGGTCGGCGCTTGCCGTCGCGCTCGGTCGGCAACTCGGCACGCCGCTGACCCTCCACCGCGCCACCACGGTAAGCGGCGGCTGCATCCACCACGCCTGGCGGCTGGAAAGTTCACGTGGCGACCTCTTCGCCAAGAGCAACCGGGCCGACCGTCTGGCCCTGCTCGAGGCCGAGCAGGAGGCGCTGCACGCGCTCCACGAGGACGGCTCGGTGCGCGTGCCGCGCCCACTGGCCACGCTGGTCGTCGACAAGACAGCCTGGCTGATCCTGGAGTACCTGCCCCTCGCCCCACTTGACCAGGGCACCGCAACCCAGCTCGGCCACGCCCTCGCCCGCCTGCACAGCAGACAGCGCGAACGGTTCGGCTGGGCCCAGGACAACTTCATCGGCACCACGCCGCAACCCAACGGATTCGCCGATGGCTGGGTCCGCTTCTACCGCGAGCAGCGCCTCGGCCACCAATGGCAGCTGGCACACCGCGACGGACTGACCCCCATCCTCGATCCGCTACAGCGCCTGATGGCCGAACTCGACCACTTCTTCACCGACTACCGCCCCCACCCCGCCCTGCTGCACGGCGACCTCTGGGGCGGCAATGCCGCCACCTGCGCCGGTGAACCGGTGCTCTTCGACCCGGCCAGCTACCACGGTGACCGCGAGGCCGACCTGGCCATGACCGAACTCTTCGGTGGCTTTCCCCCGGCCTTCTATGCCGCCTACGACGCCGTACTGCCGCGCGACCCCGGCTACCGGGTACGGCGCGATCTGTACAACCTCTACCATGTGCTCAACCACCACCATCTCTTCGGCGGTGGCTACGGCACACAGGCCGGGCAGATGGTGCAGCGGCTGCTGGCCGAACTCCGATGAGCCGCTCGCCTGCCTCCCTGACCGCCCCACGCCACTGGCCGCTATGGCTGGCGCTCGGCCTCTACCGCCTCTTCCTGCGCCTGCCGTGGCGGCTGCGCCATGCCACCGCACGCGGCGTGGCCACGCTCTACCGGCGCAGCAACAACCGGCGCGTGCGCATCGCGCGCACCAACCTGGCGCTGGCCTTCCCCGAACAGAGCGCGGCATGGCGCGAGGCGCTGCTGCGCGACAACCTAGCCACCATGGCGTGCGCCGTGGCCGACTACGGTCTGCTCTGGTGGCGCAGCGAAGCGGCACTGGAGCGGCTGCTGATGGTCGAGGGCGAGACGCACCTGAGGCGCTGTGTCGAGGCCGGCCAACCGGTGATCCTGCTCACCGGCCACAGCGTCGCGCTCGACTTCGGCGCCCTGGCGATCAGCCGCCGCTTCGCTGCGGTCGGCCTGGTCAAGCGGATGAAAAATCCGCTGGCCGACCGACTGGTCTGGCGGGGGCGCACCCGCTTCCGGGGGCACCTGCATACGCGCGACGAAGGGCTACGACCGATCATCCGCGCGATCAAGCACGGCGCCGCCTTCTACTACCTGCCGGACGAGGACCTGAGCCATGTGCGCGGCAGTGAGTGGCGCTTCCTCCCCTTCTTCGGTCTCCCCACTGCCACCATCACCGCCCTGCCACGTCTGGCACGGGTCACCGGGGCGACCATCCTGCCCTGCATGACCCGCCTCGACCCTGCCACCGGCACCTATCGCGTCACCATCGACCCACCCCTGACCGACTACCCGACCGATGACGAGCAGGCCGGCAGTGAACGGATGAACCAGGAGCTGGAACGGATGGTACGACGCGACCCGCGCCAGTACATGTGGACCCTGCGCCTGTTCAAGACCCGCCCGAACGGCGAGCCCTCCCCCTACGACTGACCCTTCAGTCGACGCAGCCGCTTGCGCAGGCGGCGCAGGCGCTTCTTCAGCCGCAGTCGATCCGGGTAGGGCGACGGCAGCCCGTCCGGCTGCGCCTTGAAGCGCTGGTAACACCACTGATACTGCGCCGGAGCCTGACGCACGCAGCCTTCGACGGCGTGGTTGAGCGCCGTGGCGGCGACCACCCCGTCGCGCTCGGCCACGGCCGCCTCGGCACGTTCGAAGTGCAGCACAAAGCCGTCCCCGTGCCGCTGCGCCCAGGTCAGGAAGACCGGTGCGCCACTCTTGGCCGCCAGCCGCGAAAGCAGCAGCATGGTGCGGGCCGGCTGGCCGAAGAAGGGGGCAAAGGCGCTGCCGCTGGCGCCCGGGTCCTGGTCCGGCAGGATCCCGATCATGCGCCCCTCGCCAAGGGTGGCACGCAACGCACGCACACCGTGGATATCGGTCGGCACCAACCGTGCGCCGGCCCGCTCGCGCGCGGTGCGGATCGGCGCATCCAGCGCGACACGACGCGGCGGGCGGTAGAGGCTGGTCATGGCGTAGCGCCGGCTGCAGTAGAGGCCGACCAGCTCCCAGTTGCCCAGGTGCGGTGCCGCAATGATCACACCACGCCCGGCCGCCATCGCCGCCTCGACGGCCGCCTCACCACGCACCTCGCGGATCATGCCAAGCACCTCGTTCAGCGGCGCGAACCAGAAGCGGCCCAACTCAAGGCCGGTGCGCGCTGTCTCCAGCAGCGCATCGCGCAGCAACGCCTCGTGCTGGCGCTCATCCAGCTCGGGAAAGCAGAGGCGCAGGTTGGTGCGGGCGATCGCCCGCTCACGGTTGGGCAGTCGATAGAGCAGGCCGCCGACCAGCGCCGCCAGCCCACGGTTGAGGCGCCACGGCAGGCGGGCGCTCAGGTGCAACAGCCCCAGTGCCATGCTCATGCCGACCGCCCGGCCTCCTCGCTGCCCTCGGCGATCAGCGGACGCATGGCGCTGAGCAGGTTGCGAAAGAGGGTCTTGCTGCGGCGCTCCTCGTCCGCCAGCAGCGCCTTGAAGTGCTCGCGCTCGGTCGGCATCGAGAAGCAGGCCGGGCAGTTGTCCGGTACCACCGGCAGCGCGGCGCTGGCGGCAAAGTCGGCGGTCTGCCGCTCGCGCGCATAGACCAGCGGTCGAATCACCCGCACATCGTCGGCGTCGTTCCGGTAGCACGCTTTCATCGTGCGCAGCTGGCCACGGTGGAAGGCCGACATCAGGAAGCTCTCGGCCAGGTCGTCGAGGTGCTGCGCCAGTGCCAGCACGTTGAAGCCCTCCTTGCGACAGGTGGTGTACATGATGCCGCGCTTCATGCGCGAGCAGAAGGCGCAGAAGGAGTCCTTCTCCATGTGCCGCTCAGCCTGCTCGGCGATCGGCTGGGCGATGTAGTGGTACTCGACCCCGAGCCCCGCCAGGTACGGTTTGAGCACCGATGGATCGAAACCGTCGATCATCGGATCGACGGTCAGCGCGGCGACGTGGAAGCGGATCGGGGCATGGCGTTGAAAGTGGCGCAGGATGTGCAGCAACGCAAGCGAGTCCTTGCCGCCGGAGAGGCCGAGCAGGATGCGGTCGCCGTCGCGGATCATGCCGTAGTCGGCGATCGCACGTCCACAGGCACGCAGCAGGCTTTTGGGCGGTTTCAGGCTATCACGCTCTTTCATGGGGGCGCAGTTTACCGCGAAACGGCTTGCCGTGGCGCACTGCCGTGCTATCATTTAAACAGCTTATGCATGCATAAGGAAATAATATGAGTCATCGTGAAGCAGTCCAGGAGCTGCACCCGAAGGCAGCGTGGCAGCTGCTGCAGGACGACCCGCGTGCGGTACTCATCGACGTGCGTTCGGGCATGGAGTTCCTCTTTGTCGGCCACCCGGTCGGCGCCATCCACATCGGCTGGATCGACGAGCCGGACTGGGAAATCAACCCCCACTTC
>SKWO01000086.1 GCA_007128895.1 Gammaproteobacteria bacterium | reverse complement strand
GCTCAGCGCAATCACCGTCTTGCCGGTACCGGGCCCGCCACGCAGCAGGGTGATGCGACCGCTGGGCAGCCCCCCGCCGAGGATATGGTCGAGCCCGGCAATGCCGCTGGACTCGGTCGGGTGGCTATCGCTTGCTTGCACCATCTGAATCTGGTTCCGTTGTTCTGTGTGTTTCAATCGTAAAGCACGATTCGTGCCGCCCTCAAACCCTTGGGCAGCGGTGTTAACCAGCTGCAAAATGCAGATTGGCTGCATTCTGCAGCTGCATTGTGACGGTCGTGTGGCTTGCTTCAGCCCCTGTGAAGGACTTTGTCCTGGCCCGCTTCTTGCTTTGCTGTTGGCCGGCCTTCGTTCGTCACCATCAGAAGTGGCTATCGGCCGAGGATGGCGATCACAAGATAGGGGAGAAGTCACCGATGTCGATGCCCTTTTCGCAGGAGATGCGAGCAGTGCCGACGCCTGTCGGCCTTGCCGTGCCGTTGAAGTTGCTGCTGGTCGAAGATGATCCCGGCGAGGCAATGCTGTTCAAGGGAGGGCTGGCGAGCCTGCGTGGCAGCCAGTTCACGCTCGACCACTGTGAGCGTCTCGATACGGCGTTAGAGTTGTTGGAGCGGGGGGAATACGACCTCTGTCTGCTCGATCTGGGGTTGCCGGATAGCCACGGCATGGCAACGCTGGAGCGTTTGGTGGCGGGCTTTCCCGCGTTGCCGGTGGTGGTGCTGACCGGTAACGAGCACACTGGGCTGGCTGAGCAGGTGATCCAGCATGGGGGGCAGGACTACCTGAGCAAGGCCGATGCCGAGCCGAGGCTGATCGAGCGCGCCATTCGTCACGCCATCAGCCTCAAACGCAAGGAGCTGGCGCTCAAGGCGTCGCGTGATCGGGTCGAGCTGATTCTCTCGGCCAGTGAGATTGGCCTGTGGGACTGGGATATCCCCGGCAACAGGGTGCATTGGGACTCCCACGCCTATGCGATGCTGGGCTATGCACGGGATGCCTTTGCCGTCAGCTACGAGGTGTGGCAATCGCTGCTCCACCCGGACGACCGCGAGCGTTGCCACCGCGACGTGCAGCAGCAGCTGGCCGAAGGCGCCACCTTCATCATCCAGTTTCGGGCGCGCACGGCCGACGGGCGCTGGCTCTGGCTGGAGGGGCGCGGTCGGGTGGTCGAGGCCGATGCGCACGGCGCGCCGCGGCGCATGGTCGGGACCCACCTGAACATCGATCAGCGCGAGCAGTATCGGGAGCAGCTCGAGGTGCTCAACCAGGAGCTGGAGGCGCGGGTCGAGGAAGAGCTGGAGCGCAACCGCGCCCAGGAGCAGTTGATGATGCAGCAGTCGCGCTTCATCCAGATGGGCGAGATGCTGTCGATGATCGCCCACCAGTGGCGTCAGCCGCTCAATGCGGTCAGCCTGGCGGCGATCAACCTGAGCATGGCCCGCGAGCTGGGCGAGCTCGATCCGGACAAGGTCGGCCAGCAAGCCGACTTCATCCAGCAGCAGGTGGGGCTGATGTCGTCGACGATCGATGATTTCATGGACTTCTTCCGTCCGGAGCACCAAGCCGAGACCTTCGCCATCGGGGCCGTGATCGACTCGGTGCACGAGATTGTCGGGGCGCAGCTGCAGAGCCGCAATATCGACTACCGCGTCATCTTTGCGCCGGGCTGTGCCGAGGTGGTGCTGCAGGGGCAGAAGAACGAGCTGGCCCATGTGCTGCTGAATCTGATCGTCAATTCGCGCGACGCCTTCGAGACGGTCCAGCAGCCGCAGATGGCCATCACCCTCGAGGTCACCTGTGATGCGCAGCAGCTCTGCCTCACGTTGGCCGACAACGCCGGTGGCATCCCGCCGGAGAGTCTCGATCGGCTGTTTGATCCCTACTTCACCACCAAGCCGCACGGCAAGGGGACCGGTATCGGGCTCTACATGTCGCGTACCATCATCGAGCGTAACTATCAGGGCCAGATCGACGTGGCGAACCGGGCCGGGGGGGCGGTCTTTACCCTGCGGTTGCCGCGTCCGGGTCGTGAGGCGGAGGTGGCGCATGGCTGATCTGCCGGCGCTGCGCGCGCTGACCGGCACCATGCGGGTGCTCTTGGTGGACGATGACGACGGCGTGCGCACGCAGCTCGCCGCTGTGCTGGAGGCGCTCTTTGCCCAGGTCGATACCGCCACCAACGGGGCCGAGGCGCTGGCCATGTGGCAGGTGCAGCCGGAGCCGGTCCACGATCTGGTGATCACCGATATCCGCATGCCGGTGATGGATGGCCTGGCCATGGTGCAGGCGATGCACGCCGTCGATCCGGAGCAGCGCATCGTGGTCATCTCCGGGCATAACGAGAGTGGCTACCTCCGTCAGGCGATCGAGTATGGCGTCGATGGCTTCGTGATCAAGCCGGTCCAGGCTGCCCAGCTCTATGCGGTGCTCACCAAGGTCGCCACCGCGGTGCAGCTACGCCGCGACAACCGCGCCTATCAGCAGGATCTCGAGGCCATGGTCGAGGCGCGCACGGCCGAGCTGCGTCGGCAGATGGTCACAGATAGCCTCACCGGGCTCTACAACCTCTCGGCCCTGCAGCACGATCTGGAGTCGGCGTCGTCCTCCTCGCTGCTGCTGATCAATCTGGACAACTTCGACCATGTCAACGCCGTCTACGGCTATCCGGCCGGGGACCATCTGCTGCAGCAGGTGGCGCAGTGGCTGCTGGGCCAGAAGCCCGAGGCGCATACCCTCTACCGTATCGGCTCGGATGAGTTCGTCTGCCGCACCGCGGCAACGGATGAGGCGACGCTGGTCCACTGGGCCGAGCGGCTGGTCACGACCTGCCCCGAGCAGCGCTTTGGCCCGGACGGCTTTCCTCTGCGCCTGGGGGTAACGGTCGGCCTGGCCACCGGCTTCGGCGAGGCGGTCCTGCGTCAGGCCCATATCGCCCTGAAGGAGGCGCGCCTGACGAGCAAGAGCCGCTACGCCGGCTATCGGGCTGGCTCCCCGCTCGAAGCGCAGCAGCGCGAGACACTGGCGTGGCTGCACACGCTGCGTGAGGCGCTGGCCGCGGACGCCGTGGTGCCGTACTACCAGCCGATCATCTGCAACCGGCGCGGGGCGGTGACCCGGTATGAGTGTCTGGCCCGGTTGCAGCTGGGTGAGCAGGTGGTATCGCCGGCCCGTTTCATCGAGCCGGCGCGGCTGGGCGGGCTGTTGCCGCAGATCACCCGCGCGATGATCGACCAGAGCTTTGCCTGCTTTGCCCGGCGCACGGAGGGCTTTTCCATCAATATCTCCGAGGCCGATCTCAAGGACGGCTACCTGATCGACTACCTGGCTCAGGTCACCCGGCGCCACCCCGGCACCGTGCGGCGTGCCACCCTGGAGGTGCTGGAAGAGGTCAGCGTGCAGGGCTCGGACGCGGTGCTCGATCAGCTGGCCGCCCTGCGCGAGATGGGCTTTGCCATCGCCCTGGACGATTTCGGCAGCGAGCGTTCCAATTTCAGCCGCCTGCTCAATCTGCCCGTCGACCTGATCAAGATCGACGGGCGCTTTATCCGCGATCTCGCCGAAGACCCCAACAGCTTCAAGATCACCCGCGCCATCACCGAGCTGGCGCGCCATCTGGAGGCTGCCGTGGTGGCCGAGTTTGTCCACTCCGCCCCAGTGCAGGCCCGTGTACTGGCGCTGGGTATCGACTACTCGCAGGGCTTCGTCTTCGGTGCCCCCGAGCGCCAGCCAGGTCCAAGCCTACTGGTCGAGGCGGCCTGACGCCCATGACCGACTTGAAGCAGCTCAAGGCGGTAGCGGCCGGTATGACCCTGCTGGTCGTGGATGACGACGATGGCATCCGGCAGATGTTGCAGACGCTGCTGGAGAACTTCTTCGCGCGGGTGCAGGTGGCGGCCAACGGCCGCGAGGCGTTGGCCCTCTATCGCGACGGTCCGCCGGGGGCGATCGATCTGCTGCTGACCGATATCCAGATGCCGGAGATGGACGGGCTGGCGTTGGCGCGTGCGATCCGTGAGGATGACCACGATCTCAAGATCCTTGTGGTCTCGGCGCACAACGAGGCGCCGTTCTTTCTCAGTGCGTTGGAGATTGGGGTCGATGCCTTCATCGTCAAACCGGTGCAGACCGCCCAGCTCTTCGCGACCCTCTTCAAGGTCTGCCAGACGATCCACCATCGCAAGGCCCGGGAGCGCTATCAGGCCGATCTGGCGGAAGAGCATCGGATCGCCTCTGCACTGGTGGCGCGGCTGATGCGCCATGAGGAACTGGTGGACCCAGCCGTGGCCTGGCGGTTGCGTACCGCCCCCGAGGTGGCCGGCGACTGGCTCGCCGTCTATCGCAATGCGCACGACCAACTCCTGGTCATGTTGACCGATACCACAGGCTATGGTCTGCCGGCCGCGATCAACCTGTCGATGCTGCACCGCGTCTTCTATAGCATGGCGCGCAAGGGCTTTGCCTTGCCATGGATCGTGGCCGAGCTGAACCGTGTGGTGCATGAAGTGAGCACGGTGGATCGCTTCGTCACCGCCACGCTGTTGCTCTTCGACCCCAGCGATCGCGTGCTGGAGCTGTGGAACGGAGGCAGCCCGACGGCCTGGCTGCTGGATCGCAATGGCCGTGAGGAGCGCGGTTTTTCCTCGCGCAACCTGCCATTGGGCGTCGTGCGCGAGGGGTTTACAGCGCGGCCTGAGCGCCATCTGTGCAGCGAGGGGGCGCAGCTCTTTCTGTGCAGTGACGGGCTATTGGGCGCGAACAGTCCGACCGGCGAGCCGCTTGGCGAAGCGCGCTGGCGCTCGGTGCTGGCCGAACAGGGGGTGGCCCAGCCCGGCGTCGATCACCTGCTGGCGGCGGTCGACCGCCACCTCGACGGCAACGATGCGGCAGATGATGTCGTTCTGCTGCGCTTGAGTTGTTAGGCGATGGCCAAGGGGCCGTTGAGCGGACGCTACCGGCTGCGACCTGCACCTGAGCAAGCCGTTCCGCAGGCCGCAATTGATCGAGGCGATCGCGCGGGTGGTTGTCGGTCGGACGTGACCGATCGAAAAAGATCGCCACATCGGCTGCGTGATGATGCTGCATTTTGCAGAGAATGGCTGCAAAATGCAGCGCTTCGCCCTCGTTGGCATCTGAGTAGGGTAGTCAAGATGGGCGGCATATTCTTTGCTTTATATCTTTGATTGGCATGAGGAGCAGGGCGGAGGGAGGGATGCGATACATCAGCTGGCTCGGGTGGACCTCAATTCTGGGCGTGTTGTCGCTGTTGCCGGTTTTGGCTGACGACGGCACGGAGTCACGTGGCCACGCGCTGCTGATCATCGATTCGCAATATGGTAATCCGTACGACGATGTACGCGCTGCCCTGTTGCCGACACTGGCCGAGCGCGGCCATGTCGAAGGGGAGAACCTACGTGTGTCGCTGCACGTTGCAGGCAACGACATCGCTCAGGGTGAGCAAATACTGCGCGAGGCCTTGGTCGATGAGGCGTACGACGTGGTACTGGTCGGCGGTACGGTGGCCACTATCGCTGCGCGCAACGTCCTGCAGGACGATCCGCGCCGCCCGGTCGTCTTTTGCGCGCCCACCGACCCGGTCGGCATCGGCGTGGTCGATGCCCTCGACCGTCCGCCGAGCGGCCATTTTACCGGGGTCAGCTATCCGGTACCGCCCAAGGCCCGCCTGCGCTTCATCCGCCAGCTGATGCCCGAGGCGCGGACCCTCGGTCTGATCTACGCCGACATGCCACAGTCGCACAGCTACAACGCCTGGCTGCACGAGCTGCTGGCAGAGGATCCGGAGTTCGCCGATCTGCAGATCCTCTTTCGCCCGGTGCCGCTGGTGACGGGCGAGGAGGGTGACCGGCAGATGGCGGCGGCGGCGATCCCGCTGATCAAGGAGCTCGACTCGCTGGTCGACGCCTTCATCAAACCCAACGATCAACTCGGCACCCGCCGCGCCCTCAGTGAGGTGGTCCAGGCCCATGCCAGCAAGCCGCTGATCGGGCTGGTGCGCGACGATGTGATGGAGGGGTGGGGCGCCACTGCCGTGGTCTACCCCTCCCATCAGAGCATCGGCCGGCAGTGCGGGGAGATGGTCGCGGCGCTGCTTGCCGGTAAGCCGATCGCATCGTTGCCGCCGAGCTGGCCGCGCCAGTTTGGCTACGCGGTCGATCTGTCCCTGACGCAACGTTTCGGCATCCGGGTGCCGATCAGTATCCTCCAACTGGCCGGCGATGATGTCGTCCGTTGAGTGCTGTAACCTGATGCATCTGTTGGCATGAGGCTGAACCGCAAGATTCTGCTGGCGATCACCGGTACGCTGCTGGTGGCGCTACTGGTCAGTGCCGCTATCGCCTTGGCCACGCTGCGCCATCACTACACCAACACCTTGGTGCAAGGCAGCTATGGTCAGGCGTTTCAGCTCAATGATCTGATCGAGGATGTGCTCGCCCTCGGGCTGCCACTCGAGAGCCTGGCCGGCATGGATGAGCGGCTGCAGCGCATCGTGCAGCGCAGCGAGGCACTGGTCTATGCCGCCATTGTCGACCATCGTGGCGTGGTCCTCTTCCACAGCGACACCACCCTGGTCGGCGATCTGTTCGACGACCAAGCGATGCGCAACAGCCTTAACGCGCGCGCACCGATGACCCAGCGCTACAGCCGTTTCGATGGGCGAGACTACTTCGACCAGACGGTGCCACTCTTTGACGAGTACGGCCGCCATCTGGGCGTCATCCGGATGGGGTTTCCGGTCGAGCAGGTCAACCAGCAGGTCGTGGCAATCCTGCTGCCGCTGGCACTGCTCTTCGCACTGACCTTTCTCGCCATCGCCGCCGTACTCGGTTTCTTCCTGCGTCGGCTGGTTACCCGGCCGGTCGCGCGGCTGGCAGCGCAGGCCAGCCAGGTCAGCGACGACGAGGGGGGCTCTATCGTAGCCTTCGATCAGGCGCGGGGGAACGACGAGATCGGCGACCTGGCCAACGCGCTGAACCGGATGGCGCAGACAATCCAGAGCCAGTTCGAGGCGCTGCGCGGCGCGCGTGACCGGCTCGAGGAGGAGGTCGCCGAGCGCACCGACTCTCTGCGCCGCACCCACCAGGAGCTGGAGAACTTCTTCACCCTGAACCTTGATCTGCTCGCTATTGCCAGCCTGGATGGCCGCTTCCTCAAGCTCAACCAAGCGTGGACGCAGGTGCTCGGCTACCCCACCGATGAGCTGCTGCAGAAGGCGTTCTTCGAGTTCATCCACCCCGACGATATTGAGGCGACACACGCCGCCATCGCGACCCTAGATCAGGGGCAGAATGTCTTCAGCTTCACCAACCGCTACCGCTGCCGCGACGGCTCCTACCGCCATATCGAGTGGCACTCGCGTCCCGACGGCAACCTGATCTACACCGCCGCGCGCGACGTCACCGAGCGCCGGGAGGCCGAGATCGCCCTGCAGGAGGCGCAGGCGCAGTTGCAGCGCAGCGAGCGGCTGCTGCACGACGGCGAGGCGCTGGCTCGGGTCGGCGGCTGGGAGTATCAGGTCGATAGCGGGCAGATGTTCTGGACCAAAGGGCTCTACGAGCTGCACGGGTATGAGCCGAATCCCGGCTTCGACCATATCGCCGAGAGTGTGAACTGCTATCTGCCCGCAGACCGGGAGCGGATCATGCGCTCTTTCCAGCGTTGCATCAGCGATGCCATCCCCTATGATCACATCTACCCCTTTGTTGCGGCCGATGGTGGACATAAGTGGATTCGAACCAAGACGGCCCCGGTCGTCGAGCAGGGGCGGGTGGTCAAGGTGGTCGGTATTGTCATGGATATCACCGAGCAGAAGGAGATCGAGCTGGTCCTTCAGCAGGCCAAGGTCGAGGCCGAGCGGGCCAATCGTGCCAAGAGCGAATTCCTGGCCAACATGAGCCACGAGATCCGCACACCGCTGAACGTGATGCTCGGTATGGCCGAGCTTTTGAGTGAGAGTGAGCTGGACGCGACGCAGCGCCGACATGTGAAGACCTTTCGTCGTTCCGGCGAACACCTGCTGGCACTGATCAACGACATCCTCGATCTGGCCCGGGTCGAGTCGGGCCACCTGAGGCTCGAGGCGCAGGCCTTTTCGCCTCGCAAGCTGGTCGGTGGACTGATCGAGCTGTTTCGGGTGCATAGCGACGCCAAAGGGATCGATTTGCGCTGCACCATCGATGCCGACGTACCCGAACACCTCTGGGGCGATCCGTTGAGGCTGCGTCAAGTGCTGAACAACCTGATCGGCAATGCGCTCAAGTTCACGGAGCAAGGCGAGATCACGTTACTGTGCACGGTGCAGGATGCACAGTGGCAGATCGAGATCCGCGATACAGGCATCGGCATCCCTGCAGAAAAGCGCGAAGCGATCTTCCAAGCCTTTGAACAGGCGGACTCCAGTACCACGCGACGCTACGGTGGTACCGGCCTTGGCCTGACCATCAGCCGCGCGCTGGCCAGCCAGATGGGCGGCAGCCTGAGCGTCGAGAGCGAGCCGGGCCAGGGCAGCCGCTTTACTCTGCGGCTGCCGTTGCAGGTGGCCGAGGCCGATGCCGCGCCATCGGCAGCCCAGGTGCAGGCGGCGACCGCCCCGCCGCCACTGCCCGAGCGCCCCTTGCGTGTCCTGCTGGCCGAGGACTCTCCCGACAACATCGTGCTGGTGACCACCTTTCTCAAGGCAATTGATGCCAGTGTCGACGTGGTCGAAGACGGCGCGGCGGCGGTGGCGCGCAGCGCCGAGGCCGACTACGACGTGATCCTGATGGATGTGCAGATGCCGGTGCTGGACGGCCTTGAAGCGACCGCGCAGATCCGCGCTCGAGAGCAGCGCGACGCTACTGGCCGGGTGCCGATCATCGCCCTGACCGCCCACGCTATGCCGGAAGATATCCAGCTCAGCCTGGATGCCGGGTGTGACCTGCACCTGAGCAAGCCGTTCCGCAAGCCGCAATTGATCGAGGCGATTGCTAAAGTGGTGGGTGATGGTCACCCGGCATAGTGTATGGATGCTGGTCCCGGCCACAGCTCCCGCCGATGTCGGCATGCACTATGCCGAGCATATGAAGTGGCAGCAGCATTGACGGTTTTTTTGTTGCTCCAGATGCCGGGCTCAGTCCATCTGAATGGCCTGATCGGATAGTCGGATCGTCCAATCGCTCATCCGTTTTTCAACAACACCTGCTGGCAGATCTCATTGATATGGGCGCGCAGTGAGGCGGCATCGCTGAAATCGGTATACCGCCCCGCCTCAATATCGGCCACACCCACTGCCACGGCTTCACGCAGCGCGGCGAGTTTGGCGGCGTGCTCGGCCTGGCGCGCTTGCACCAAGCGCAGGCCCTCACGCAGTACTTCGCTGGCATTCTGGTACTGGCCACTGGCGACCATCTGCTCGACGAACTGCGCTTGGTTGTCGGTCAGTACGACATTACGGGTGGGCACGGCGGACTCTCCAATGCAGCTTGCTGGATTGATGCAGGTCGAAACGGGGCATGGTGCTCACTTGGGTGAAGCCGATGATGAACCGTATCACATAATAGAATCATCATGTTGCACCGGGTTTTGTGGCGACGGAGCACGGATTCAGGTGAATGGTTATGTGCGTGCCCGACCTTTCCACTTTTCAGGCGATTGGCTTGGATGAAATACTGCGAGCACCAGAATGAAGTCTTCCTCAACGCGATACAGCACTCCGTGCGGGAATGCTTCAAGCGGCCAGCGCCTGATATCGAATTCAAGTGCCTGCATGGACAACGGCTGTTCCGATACGAAAGCGACAGCCTTCTCTACGGCGGCCTGAAACCTGCGGGCCAATTCTGGATTGATTTTTCTGTAGTAGGACTTTTCTCGGCGAATATCTTCACGCGCCGAGACTAGGAATCTCACCGGATTCAACGGTGATCTGCCCGAAGCGTCGAAAATACCTCCTCGGCGGGGATAACTCGTTCCTCTCCCCGCAGGTAGGCCTGATACCGCCGATTGGCCTCCTCGATCCAAGCACGCTCCACCTGCTCGGGATCGACCGGGGGTCGCATTTCAACACTTTCTAGAAGGTGGGCCGCCAAGCGAGCCCGATCTTCCAGCGGAAGCGAAAGTGCTTTAGATTCAAGGGATTCTGAGAGAGCAGACATAGCTACCTCCATGTGGAACTCGATATGTAATTATATTACCCCAACTTCGCTGTGAAACGAAGCCTTCGGTCACTCCCCAGCAAATACCGTGACAATCAGTTGATCATCACGGATTTCGTAGATGACCCGGTAATCGCCAATACGGAGGCGGTAGTAGGGTGAAAGTTCGCCGACCAGTTGTCTGCCGGCGTATGGGTTTTGGGTCAGTTTATCCCGTATGGTGTTGAGGATCCTGCGTTGCCAAGTTTTGTCTATGCCTTTGAGGTCCTTGGCGACTTTGTCGTCGAATAGCAGCTTATAGGTCAAGGGCCTTTTCCAGTTCTTCCAGGCTGATCAGGTGGCGACCCTGGGCCGTGCTGCGGGTCTGGGCCTCGTGGTAGTCGCGCCTGTCTTCCTTAGGTTCACGGCTCATTTCTTGAGCAGCTCACCCAGGGCGGCAAAGGGGTTGTGGGTGGCGGGTTTGCTCGCGGCGGCGGCCATGCCGTCGTAGCCGCGTACCTGGTCGACGTGGCGCTGGTGCTCGTTGTCGTGGCAGTAGAGGCAGAGGTTTTCCCAGTTGCTCCCGTCGGGCGGGTTGTTGTCGTGGTTGTGATCCTTGTGGTGCACGGTCAGCTCGTGCAGGTTTTCGCGGGTGAACTCGCGGCCGCAGCGGCCACAGATCCACGGATGGATACGCAGGGACTGCTCGCGGTAACCCTGTAGGCGTTTTTCCCGCTGCTGACGGGCATCGGCCACGATCTGGTCGAGTTTGTCGGTGTTGATGGCCATGTACGCTATCCTCAACGCGCTGTCGTTGGGTAGAAATCGTCGCCGGGAAGTGGTGGCGCGTCCGGTGCGCGATCGAGCACAGCCAGAAAGTCTTCGCGCCGCCCTTGGGCGGCTTCTGTACGCAGGTAGTCCAGGGTCATTACACTGGCCATTTTCTCGGCAGCGGCGCTGGCAATAAACTGGTTGACGGAGACGCCGTCGCGAGCAGCGAGTTCCTTGATTCGTGAATGTACGGAGTCGGGCAGGCGGATGGTCAAAGCGGTCATGGGTGTCTCTCCAGATAGTGAAGGAAATGGCCGGGCGTGATCGCTTCTAAAAAATCAGTATAACCATTGCGATGCTGCCCGCAAGTGCAGAGCTGTCAGAAGCATGGCGCGATGACGCGCGCTTTACACGGGAAGGCGTGTAGTTCGGGTTTTACCCGCTTTGCCGTGTAATATTGAATATACACGCTGTCGCGTGTATATTGCGTCATACACGCTGAGGCGTGTATTCGATGGGTAGCGATAGGGGGGAAGATGCTGATCCATACACCTACAGACTTGGCCAGGTTCTATCGGGATCAGCGCAAACGGCTAGGGGTCTCGCAATCGGTCGTTGCGCAGGAGATTGCCCTGCGCCAGGACACCGTGTCCAAGTTTGAGCTCAAGCCGGACAAGGTGCGTCTGGAGACGCTGTTCCGCCTGCTTGCGGCACTCGACCTGGAGTTGCATGTGGTGCCGAAAGGGGCGTCGGTCAGTGAGGGTGACAAGTCGGGATGGCGTGAGCCGTGGTAAGCAGAGCAAGGACGCTCGGCGTATGGATGAACGGCCTTCGCGTAGGTTCGCTGACCATGAGCGCGGCAGGAGGGCTCACCTTCCGTTATGTCGCTGATTGGCTCGAAACACCTGGCGCGCGCCCGGTATCGCTCTCCATGCCACTGCAGCACCAGGCCTACCGCGGTGAGGTCGTCTACAACTTCTTTGATAATCTCCTGCCAGACAATCAGCAGATTCGTGACCGTATCCAGACCCGCTTCAGGGTCGCTACCTCACACCCCTTTGACCTGCTCGCGGCCATTGGCATGG
>SKWO01000020.1 GCA_007128895.1 Gammaproteobacteria bacterium | reverse complement strand
TCGGCGAGGGTATCGACGGTATAGGAGGGGCCATTGCGGCGCAGCTCCCGGTCGTCGGCGATCAGATAGGGATGGTCGCCAACCGCCGTGCGCAGCCAGGCGAGCCGCTGCGCACCATCGGCGCGTGGCCGGTCTCGGTGCGGCGGGTCGCCGCACGGTACCATCAGCACCCGGTCCAGACCCAGCGCCACCCGCGCCTCATGGGCCGCACGCAGGTGGCCGCAGTGGACCGGATCGAAGGTGCCGCCGAAGAGACCGATCACTCCACTTCAGCCCCTGACATGGCCGTCGCCGAGGACGATGAACTTCAGCGAGGTCAGCCCTTCCAGCCCGACCGGGCCGCGGGCGTGGAACTTGTCGGTGCTGATGCCGATCTCGGCGCCGAGGCCGTACTCGAAGCCGTCGGCGAAGCGGGTCGAGGCGTTGACCATCACCGAGCTGGCGTCGACCTCGGCGAGGAAGCGCCGGGCGCGGCTGTAGTCCTCGGTGACGATCGCCTCGGTGTGGCCCGAGCCGTGAGCGAAGATGTGGTCGATCGCCTCATCCAGGCCATCGACCACGCGGATCGCGAGGATCGGTGCCAGGTACTCGGTATCCCAGTCGGCGTCGCTGGCCGCGATCGCCTCCGGCAGCAGGGCGCGGGCACGGCCGCAGCCGCGCAGCTCGACGCCGGCGCTGCGGTACATCGGGCCGAGGCGACCGAGCAGCTCTTCAGCCACGACCTTGCTGACCAGCAGCGTCTCCATCGTGTTGCAGGTACCGTAGCGCTGGGTCTTGGCGTTGAAGGCGATCGCCACCGCCTTTTCCGGGTCGGCGTAGTCGTCCAGATAGACGTGGCAGACGCCATGCAGGTGCTTGATCACCGGTACCCGCGCCTCGGCGCTGATGCGCTCGATCAGCCCCTTGCCGCCGCGCGGGATGATCACGTCGACATACTCGGGCATGGTGATCAGCGCACCGACGGCGGCGCGGTCGGTGGTCTCGATCACCTGCACCGTGTCGCCCGGCAGCCCGGCCGTCTCCAGTCCGGCGCGGATCGCCGCGGCGATCGCCTGGTTGGAGTGGGCCGCCTCGGAGCCGCCGCGCAGGATCGCCGCGTTGCCCGACTTCAGGCAGAGTGCAGCGGCGTCGGCGGTGACGTTGGGGCGCGACTCGTAGATGATGCCGATGACGCCGAGCGGCACACGCATGCGCCCGACCTGGATGCCGGAAGGGCGGTAGCGCAGGTCGCTGATTTCGCCGACCGGGTCGGGCAGGGCGGCGATCTGGCGCAGGCCGTCGACCATGTCGGCGATGCGCGCCGGCGTCAGTTCGAGCCGGTCGAGCAGGGCGCTATCGAGGCCGCTGTCACGGCCGGCCTGCATATCCTTGGCATTGGCGGCCAGCAGCGTGGCCTGCTCGGCCTCGAGCCGTTCGGCGATGGTCAGCAGGGCGCGGTTCTTGGCCGCGGTGGTGGCGCGACCGATCTGGCGCGAGGCGGCCCTGGCGCGCTGGCCGAGGGCGGTCATGTAGTCCTGAATCTCCATGCGGTGCTCCGTCGTTGTCAAAGAGTGGCGGCGGGCAGGGGGCGCCCGGCGATGGCGCTGACCAGCCGCTCCAGTTCGCGCCACGGGTCGGCGCGTTCACGCCCCTTGCTGGCCCGATCGATCAGCGCGGTGCGCTGCAGAAAGGCGAGCCAGCGGCGGGCGCCGTGGCGCTTCAATGCGCTGACCACGGCGGCTTGACGCTGGCGGAAGACGCGGTAGCGTCCCATCAGCGCCATCGGCTGGGCGCCGCCGGCCACTTCGGTGGCCATGCCGGCCAGGGTGCGCAGCTCGTTACTGAGCACGGCGTTGATCAGTGGCACGGCGGTGCCCTCCTCACGTAGCCCGTGCAGGGCGCGCAGGGCGTGTCCGGCCTCGCCCTGCAGGGCGAGATCGAGCAGCCGGAACGGGTCGAAGCGGGCGCTGTCGCTGACGCTGGCCAGCAGCGTCTCGGCGCTCAGTGTGGCTGGGCCGTGCAGCAACAGCAGTTTTTCGATCTCCTGAGCGGCGGCGAGCAGGTTGCCCTCGGCCCGTTCGGCGAGCAGGGCGGCCCCGTCGCGGTCGACTTCGATGCCGCGTGTGCGTGCACGCTGGACGATCCACGGCGGCAACTGGTTGGCCTCGATCGGCCAGATCGGCAGGACCGCGCCGACCTGTTCGACCGCCTTGACCCACTTGGTCTGGCGCGCGCGCTTGTCCAGCTTGGCGCTGATGATGAGCAGGACGGTCTCGTCCGCAGGGTGGGCGCAGTAGCTCTGCAGCGCCTTGCTGCCCTCGTCGCCCGGCTTGCCGCTGGGCAGACGCAGCTCGATCAGGCGGCGCTCGGCAAAGAGCGAGAGGGTGCCGGTCGCCTCCTGCAGGCGGCTCCAGTCGAAGCCGCGCTCGACCTGCAGCTGTTCGCGCTCGCTGAAGCCGTGTCGGTCGCGCAGCGTGGCGCGCACGGTATCGCACGCCTCACCGACCAGAAAGGGGTCGTCACCACTGATCAGCAGCACCGGCGGAAAACGCTGCTGCAGTTGGGCGGCCAGCTGATCGGCGCGCAGCTCCATGGCCATTACCGGTGGGCGACCGCCTCGATACGACGCACCATCTGGTGCACCGCGAAGCGAACCATCTCGGCGCGCATGTCGGCCTCTTCGCTCTCGCGCGCCAGCAGCTGGCTGTCGTCGTAGCGCAGGGTGCGTTCGACCTCGACCACCGCCTCGTCGATCAATGACTCGCCCGCGGCCTCGTCGAAGAGGCTGAAACGGAAGGTGTAGCGCAGCTCGAACTCGGTGATGTTGCCGCGCGCATCGACCTCGGCCGTGCGCCGCTGGTAGCGCTCGCCGGTGATGCGCAGGCGGGCCGTGGCCGTGGCTCGGTCGTCGACCAGGACGGCGCCGCCGCTGCCGAGCGATTGGCGCACCTGGCGCTGCAGTTCGGTCGAGACGCCGCCAGCGTCGAGCCATGTCGCCTGCAGGATCGGCGGTAGATCGGCGCTGCCGCGCAGCTGGAAGCCGCAGCCGCCGAGCAGGGCGGCGATCAGCAGCAGGATGAGAAACGGGGTGGCACGGGACATGGCGGGCTCCTTGTTCAGCCGGCGACGATGTTGATCAGTTTGCCGGGCACGACGATGACCTTGCGTACCGTCACCCCTTCGAGGTGGCGCTGTACGTTGGCGTCGGCCAGCGCCGCCTCCTCCGCGGTGGCGCGGTCGGCATCGGGGGCGATGGCAACGCGGGCGCGCAGTTTGCCGTTGATCTGCACCACCCATTCGATGGTGTCGCGGGTCAGCGCCGCCGCGTCGACCCGCGGCCACGGCTGGTCGACCAGCACGCCGTCGCGGCCGAGTTCGCGCCAGAGCCGCTCGCAGATGTGCGGGGCGATCGGTGAGAGCAGCAGCACCAGCCCTTCCAGCACCTCTTGCGCCACCGCGCGGCCCTGCGCCGAGTTGTCGTCGAACTTGTAGAGGCTGTTGAGCAGCTCCATGGTCGCGGCGATCGCGGTGTTGAAGGTGTGGCGGCGGCCGTAGTCGTCGCTGATCTTGGCGATCGTCTCGTGCAGCTGGCGGCGCAGCGCGCGTTGGTCGTCGTTCAGCGCGTCCGCGTCGAGCGGGGCCGTTGCCGGGCCGGCAGCGACGTGGGTGGCGACCCGTTTCCACAGCCGGCGCAGGAAGCGGTTGGCCCCCTCGACGCCGTCGTCCGACCACTCCAGCGCCTGGTCGGGCGGGGCGGCGAACATCATGAAGAGGCGCGCGGTATCGGCGCCGTAGCGCTCGATCAGCGCCTGCGGGTCGACCGTGTTGCCCTTCGACTTCGACATCTTGCTGCCGTCCTTGAGCACCATGCCCTGGGTCAGCAGGTTGCGGAACGGCTCGTCGCTCTTGACCAGCCCCTCGTCGCGCAGCAGGCGGTGGAAGAAGCGGGCGTAGAGCAGGTGGAGGATGGCGTGTTCGACGCCGCCGACGTACTGGTCGACCGGCAGCCAGTAGTCGGCGCTGGCGTCGAGCATCGCTGAGGTGTTATCCGGCGCGGTGAAGCGGGCGTAGTACCACGACGACTCCATGAAAGTGTCGAAGGTGTCGGTCTCGCGCCGCGCCGGGCCGCCGCACTGCGGGCAGGTGGTCGCGGCGAAGGGGTGGTCGTCCTTCTTGATCGGCGAGCCGACGCCGTCGAAGGCGACATCCTCTGGGAGCACCACCGGCAGGTCGCTCTCGGGGATCGGCACGGTGCCGCAGCTGGGGCACTCGATCATCGGGATCGGCGTGCCCCAGTAGCGCTGGCGCGAGACGCCCCAATCGCGCAGGCGCCAGGTGGTGCGGCGCTCACCGTTGCCGTCCTGCTGCAGGCGGGCGGCGATGGCGTCGAACGCCTCGGCGCTGGTCAGACCGGTGAACTCGCCGGAGTCGATCAGCACCCCCTTGTCGGTGAAGGCGGCTTCGTCGATATCGGGGCGCTCGCCGTCGGCGGTGATGATGACCTGGCGGATCGGCAGGCCGTACTTGCGGGCGAACTCGAAGTCGCGCTGGTCGTGCGCCGGCACCGACATCACCGCCCCCTCGCCGTAGCCCATCAGGACGAAGTTGGCAGCCCAGACCGGCAGCAACTCACCGCTCAGCGGATGGCGTGCGCTCAGCCCGGTGGCGACGCCGCGCTTCTCCATCGTCTCCAGCTCGGCCTCGGCGGTCTTGATGTGGCTGCACTCGTCGATGAAGGCGGCCAGCGCCGGGTTGTCCTGCGCCGCGCGCCGCGCCAGCGGGTGCTCCGGCGCGACGGCCAGATAGGTCGCCCCCATCAGGGTGTCGGGTCGTGTGGTGAAGACATTCAGCGGCTCACCGCTGTCGTCGACGGTGAAGGTGATGCGGCAGCCCTCGGAGCGGCCGATCCAGTTGCGCTGCATGGTGCGCACCGCCTCCGGCCAGCCCTCCAGCGTGTCAAGGCCGTCGAGCAGCTCCTCGGCGTAGGCGGTGATCTTGAGGAACCACTGCGGGATCTCGCGCCGCTCGACGACGGCGCCGGAGCGCCAGCCGCGGCCGTCGACGACCTGCTCGTTGGCGAGCACGGTCTGGTCGACCGGGTCCCAGTTGACCACCGCGTTCTTCTTGTAGACCAGCCCCTTCTGATAGAGGCGCAGGAAGAGCCACTGCTCCCAGCGGTAGTAGTCGGGGTCGCAGGTGGCGATCTCGCGCGACCAGTCGTAGCCGAAGCCGAGCCGCTTGAGCTGGCCGCGCATGTAGTCGATGTTCTGCCGCGTCCACGCCCCCGGTGCCACCCGGTTCTGCAGCGCGGCATTCTCCGCCGGCAGGCCGAAGGCATCCCAGCCCATCGGCTGCAGCACGTTCTTGCCCTGCATGCGCTGGAAGCGGGCGATGACGTCGCCGATGGTGTAGTTGCGCACGTGGCCCATGTGCAGCCGCCCCGACGGATAGGGGAACATCGAGAGGCAGTAGAACTTCTCCTTCGACGGGTCGTGACGGACCTCGAAGGTGCGTTCGGTTTCCCAGCGCTGCTGGGCTTCGGCCTCGATCTCGGCGGGGGTGTAGTGCTCTTGCATGGGCGGTGTCACGGGTGATTGGGATAACCCTCAAGGATACCGTACAGGCTGCAGTGCAACAACCTGATCGAGGTGGTCCAGCAGGGTGTGAAAGAGGGTGCAGGCGGCGTCGATGACGGCGGCGGGGTCGGGCTGCTGCTGCTCGGCAAAGGCGAGCAGCGCGCGCCAGCGGGCCGGGAGGTCGGCGCCGCCGGCGGCCAGAAAGCGACGGGGCAGGTCGGAGCCGGTCCGGTCGAGCCGGGTGGCGATGGCCAGGCCACCCAGGGCCGAGCCGTCGATCACATAGCGCTGGCCGATCAGGGCGGCGCCACGGTCGGCTTCGGGCCATCGTGCGCGCAAGGGAAAGGGCGATTGGTCCAGCGTGGCCAGGTCGGCGTCGAGGGCATCGAGTCGGGCGCGTGCGTCGAGGCCGACCGGCTGGGCAAAGTGTGTCTGCCATGCCGCCAGGGTGGTCTGGTAGGCGACGTGGATCGGCTGCAGGGCGGCCAGTGCGATGGCGTAGCCGTGCCGATCGGGTACGGGCTGGGTCAGTGGCTGCAGCAGTGGGTGGTGGTCGAGCTGCCGGTGCAGCGGTGCGGTGGCATCACGCAGCGCCCGGTGCAGGCCATTTACAGCCATTGCGCCAGTGCCGTGCGAAACTTGGCGGCTGTCATCCGCTGCTCGTTGCTCCATGCCGTGCTGTAGCTGTTGCGCGTCTCAACCCAGTGTTCGAACGAGCGGCGCGGTGACAGCATGGTGGCGCTTGGGTCTTCCTCGGCCGGCTTGTTCGGGTGGCCGGCCCACACCACTGTGTACGGCTCTGCCGGGCGAAACCAGTAGAGGCGCACCGGGCCGTGCCGTTCACTCGGGCCCTTCGCAGCGAGGACGCCGCATGCCGGCATCAGCGCCTGGGTCTGACCGGGCAACAGCGCTTCCAGATGGTCGCAGGCGAGCAGGGCCTCCGGGTGGTGGTGCAGGAACCAGTCGTCGAGCAGGGCGATGCCGTCGCTGTCGGGTCCCTCGCCGATCAGCGCCATCTCGCCCCCGATCACCAGGGCGCAGGCGCTGGCGTCGACGATCTGCAGCAGGACATGCGCATTCTGCTGCAGTCCGTCGAACGGGTCGGCGTGGCTGGAGAGTGACTCGATCAGCCGCTCGACGCGCCGTCCGGCGCTGTCGAGGTTGCGCAGGCGCTGACCGGCCAGATAGCTGCCCAGCACCAGTGAGTAGCTGCCGGCCAGCCCTTCGCAGGCGGTGCGCTGCGCCTGCCCGAGGTGGCGCGGCTGCCGGTGGTGGCAGGCGACCAGCCCCCAGAGGCGACCACCGACACGGATCGGCAGCGAGAACGAGGCGGCCACCCCCATGTGGTCGAGGTACTGCAGGTGGACCGGTGCGACACTGCGCAGGCCGCTGCGGCTGAGATCGGGCGGTTCGCCCTCGCCGCCCAGCAGTGGCACGGCCGGGGCGCGGATGTCCGGGATCAGACGCGACGGATTGAGTCGATAGAGCTCGCGGGCATTGGCCGGAATGTCGCTGGCGGGGAAGTGCAGGCCGAGGTAGCTGCCGAGCCCGGCACTGGCGCGCTCGGCGATGACCTCACCGGACCAGTCGTCATGAAAGCGGTAGAGCATGACCCGATCGAAGCCGGTGATCTCCTGGACGGTCTCGAGCAGGGTGTGGTGGTGACGCAACAGGCTGGCGCTGTCGGACGGGGTCTGCAGCAACTGGCGCTGCCGGTCGTACAGCGCCAGGGGGGCGCCGCCGTGCGGGGTAGGCTGCAGCTCGACCAGCACCGCGTCCTCGCAGCGGATCAGTTCGATATCGATCGATTCGGCACTGTCGTGGGGGGCGATGGCGTTCAGGTGACGACGGGCTCCGGGCTCGGGCTCGAGTGCCGCGAGCATGTCCTCAGGCAGCCACGGCAGGCAGCCGGCAGGCATGCCGATCACGCTCTCGGCCGGGACACCGACCAGGCTGGCCAGGTTGGCGCTGGCGTGGCGGATGCGCTGGCCGTCCGCACTCAGGCAGAGCAGGGCGCCATGGGCCTGGATGGCGCCGGATCGGTGCAGCGGCAGGGTATCGCAGCCGGCGATGAGCTGCTTGAGTCGTTCATCCATCCTGTGATCTCTTGAGCAGGTCGGCAAAGGCGTCAGCCTCGAGTGGGCGGCTGAAGTAGTAGCCCTGAGCGGTTTCGCACCCCTCGCTGGCCAGCACAGCCAGCTGTTCGGCGTTCTCCACCCCTTCGGCCACGACCCGCATGCCCAAGGCGTGGGCCATGTCGATGATGGCGATGGCGATGGCGCGGTCGTCGCTCTCGTCGGCGATGCCATCAACGAAGCTGCGGTCGACCTTGAGCTCGTGGATCGGCAGTCGCTTCAGGTAGCTGAGCGAGGAGTAGCCGGTGCCGAAGTCGTCGATGCTGATGCTGAATCCGAGCGTTTCCAGTTGGGTCAGCAGGGCCCCGGTGGTCTCGATCCGCTCCATCAGAGCACTCTCGGTCAGCTCGATGCCGAGCGTGGCCGGGTCGATCTTCAGGACGGCGATCTGCTCCCCGAGTCGCTCGATGAAGCCGCTGTCGCGCAGCTGCTGGGCGGAGACATTGATCGCGATGCGCGGCACCGTCAGTCCGCTGGCCTGCCAGTCGGCAATCTGGCGCAGGACCATCTCCATTACCCGCTGACCGAGGGTGACCATCAGACCGCAGCCCTCGGCGATCGGGATGAACTGAGCCGGGCTGACCTCGCCCATCACCGGGTCTTTCCAGCGCAGCAGTGCCTCGGCGCCGCTCAGGCGGCCGTTGCCGATCTCGTACTGTGGCTGATAGACCATGCGCAGGTGGTGGTTGTCCAGCGCGGCGCGCAACCCGGTCTCAAGGGTCAGGCGCTGCAGCGCCATCACCTTCATGTCGTTGGAGAAGAATGTGTACTGGTTGCGGCCCTGCTCCTTGGCCCGGTACATCGCGGTGTCGGCGTGCTTGAGCAGGGTCACGCTGTCGTCGCCGTCGTCCGGAAAGAGACTGATGCCGATGCTGGCCGAGACGTAGAGGTGTTGCTCATGGATCTCGAACGAGGCCGAGAGGAAGTCGACGATGCGTCCGGCGATGCGGTGGATCTCGGCCGGTTCGGTGTCGGTGAGCAGGATGACGAACTCGTCGCCACCGAGCCGGGCCAGGGTGTCGGAGTCGCGCACGCAGCTCTGCAGCCGTTCGGTCGCTATCTTGAGCAGGGTGTCGCCGACCTCATGGCCGAGACTGTCGTTGATTGTCTTGAAGTTGTCCAAGTCGATGAACAGGATGGCCAGCTGGTGGTGCTTGCGCTTGGCCTGGGAGAGGCCGTGCTTGAGCCGGTCGAGCAGCAGGCTGCGGTTGGGGATGCCGGTCAGCGTATCGTGGGTGGCCATGAACTCGATGCGCCGCTGAGAGCTCTTGATCGCAGTGATATCGCTGAAGATGGCCACGTAGTTGACCACGTTGCCCGACTCGTCGGCCACCGAGTTGATGGTCAGCCACTCGGGGTAGATCTCGCCATCCTTGCGCCGGTTGAAGATCTCCCCCTGCCAGGAGCCGTGCTCCTGCAGCTGCTGCCACATGGCAGCATAGAAGTCGCGTGAGTGGCGGCCCGACTGCAGCAGGCTCGGGTTTTTCCCGATCACCTCGCCCAGCGCGTAGCCGGTGATTGTGGTGAAGGCGGCATTGGCCGTGATGATGTGGCCCCGGCTGTCGGTGATCACGATCGCCTCGCCGGAGCGGTCGAAGACCTTGGCGGCCAGGCGCAACTGCTCCTCGGCGTGGCGGCTCTGGCTGACGTCGGTGGCCTGGGAGCAGATGGCGCGGACCACGCCGTTGCTGTCGAAGATCGGAAAGCGCACGGTCTGCAGCCAGACACGCTGGCCATCGGTCAGGCTCAGCTCGTCAAGCGATTCGACCGCCTCGAGGCGCTCCATGACCTCCAGATCGCGGCTGCGTAGGAGGTGGGCCAGCTGGCTGTCGAAGAGCTGGTGGTCGGTGCGGCCGAGAAAGCCGCTGGCGTCGCGCCCGAAGAGCTCCTCGACACGGCGGTTGACGAATTCGTAGCGGCCGGCAACATCCTTCAGTGTGACCAGCGAGACGGCGTGGTTCATGATCGAGAGCAGCCGTTCCTGACTCTGGCGGATCGTGTGCTGGGCGGCCACCAGCTCGGTGTTGTCGATGGCGACCAGCACGACGCCCTGGCTGGTGCCGGTCGGGCCGATCACCGGCGTCATGTAGAGTTGCCAGGTGCGCCCGTCCCGGTCGAGTGCCAGGTGGCGCTTGCGCTGTTCGTCGACCACGGTTTGCAGTGGCCGGGCCACCTCGTCGACCGGTGGCGGCAGATCGATTCGGCTGATGTGGCGGCCGATGCTGTTCAGGGACAGGTCGTAGTGACGAATCGCGGCGCTGTTGCTGCGCTTGAGGCGCAGTTCGCTGTCGAAGACCAGTACCGGGAAGTCGAGGGTGTTGTAGACGCTCTCGAAGTCGCTGTTGATCGCCGCCAGTTCGGCCGACTTGTTCAGACTCTCCTCGTTGACGCTGATCAATTCCTGATTGGTCGCCTGCAGCTCCTCGTTGGAGGACTCCAGCTCTTCATTGGATGCCTGCAGCTCTTCGTTGGCCGCCTGCAACTCCTCGTTCAGTGCCTGCATCTCCTCCTGCGACGAGGCCATCTCCTGGGTTAGGGTCTGCAACTGCTCGCGGGTGATGGTGAGTTCATCGGCTTCTTGCGGACTCAGCACCGAGCCTGCATCCGATTCCCCGTCACGCGACGGGAGGGCGTCGAAGAAGACCAGAAAGCGCTCCTGCTCCCGGGTGCCGGCCAGCGGCTGCACCGCTACCCGCCAGCGCTCGTTCCGCAGCGACGCAATGGTCCGACCGCGACTGTAGACGGTGGTCTGGTGCTGGCGCGCACGATGTACGGTGGTGAGCAGCTCATTGCCCAGTTCGGGCACGATCAGCTGGCCGAGGTTGGCGCTGCGTTCGGCGGTGGGAAAGTGGACAAAGCGGTCGATTGCGCCACGCACATGGAGGATGGCCAGGTGGTCGTCGATCAGGATGGCCGGGCCGAACTGGTCGGCCATGGCGCGGCAGAGCAGCGCGTCGTGATCGGTATCGGGCAGGCTGCGCCCGGACGGGTGGTTCAGCGTGCTGCGCACCAGTCGGGCGGCCGCGTGGGGCTGCCCCTTGCCGCGGGGGCGGAAGAGGCGGGCGCGGCGATCGAGGTTGGCAAAGAGTCCCTCCTTCTGGTTGACCGATTCGGAACGTCCCAGAAAGAGTAGCCCATCATCGCGCAGGCCAAAGCGGAGCATGGTCAGCACCTTGCTCTGCAGGTCGTTGTTGAAATAGATCAGCACATTGCGGCAGGTAACCAGGTCCATACGCAAAAATGGCGGGTCGGTCGTGACGTCGTGGCGGGCGAAGGTGATCAGGTCGCGCAGCGCCTTGACCGGCTCGAATCCGTTGCCGCTGCTCTGGAAGTAGCGCTTCAGATAGCGCTCCGGGATCTCCGCCATCGCAGCCGGGTTGTAGATGCCGCGCCGCGCCACGGCCAGGGCGTCGTTGTCGATGTCGGTGGCGAAGAGCTGCAGGGCCAGCGACTTGTCGGACTCGGCGATCAGCTCCAGCAGCACGATCGCTAGCGAGTAGGCCTCCTCCCCAGTGGCGCAGCCGACCACCCAGACGCGTACCTCGTTGCCGGCCTCCTTGGCGCCGATCACGTCGCGCAGGTGGTGTTCCAGAGTGCGGAAGGCGTCGCGGTCGCGGAAGAACTCGGTCACTGAGATCAGAGTTTCGCGTGCCAGTGCGTCCAGCTCCTCGGGGTGGGCGTCGGTGTAGGCCAGGTAGCCGGTCAGTCCGTGGCTCGCCGTGGCGATGATGCGCCGTTGCAGACGGCGCTGCACGGTCGACGGCTTGTAGCTGGAGAAGTCGATGCGGGTGCGTTGACGCACCCGTTCGAAGAGCCGGGCCAGCTCGGGACTGCGCTGGTCGCTGTCGGCCAGCTCCGGCAGGCTGCCGGCAAAACGGACCAGCTGCTCCAGTTCGCGGCCGATCTGTTCCGGTGCCAGGATGCGATCGGCCACGCAGGCATCGATCGCCGACTGCGGCATGCCGTTGAATTTGGCCGTCTCCGGCAGCTGCACGAAGGTGGTGCCGCCAGCCGACTTGATCGCGCGCAGCCCGCGCGTGCCGTCGGATCCAGTGCCGGAGAGGATGATACCGATGGCGTGTTCGTCGAACTGCTCGGCGAGCGACTGGAAGAACAGGTCGATCGAAGGACGCGGCGTCACCTCAGGGGGTGGCGTGATCAGGCGGAAGCGCCCGTCCTGGAAGGTGAGGTGATAGCCCGGTGGGATGATGTGGATGACGTCGGCCTGGGGCTGTTGGCCATCTTCCAGTTCAACCACCGGCAGGGGGGATTCGCGCGCCAGGATGTCGGCCATCATGCTGCGGTGGTTGGGTGACATGTGCTGGGCGACGATGAAGGGACAGTCGAGGCCGACCGGCAGCCCGGCCACGAATTGGCTCAGTGCCTCCAGCCCACCGGCGGAGGCGCCGATGCCGACGACAGGCCGGTGTTCGGGTGCGTTGCGCGTCTTCTGGGGCGCCTCGTCCATCTCTCGTTCCTTGCTCGCTGTACGGGTTGACCGCCCTTGTCGACCACTGAAATTCCAGTCTGTTCGAAGTATATCAGAGGTGTGTCTGGTATATCGGCTGGGATGGTGGCCATGCCATGGGTAGGCTATGCTTTGAACGGATTAGGTTGAAGATGAGGAGCTGGGCATGAGCCAAGAGAGACCACAGTCGATCGATGAACGGCTGGAACAGGCCTATCGCACCATGTTGGCGCGGGTGCATGAGCGGCTGGAGCAGGCCGAGGAGCGCAGCCTGCCGGTGGTGCGGGAGAGCATCGACAAGGCACGAGAGGCGGCCCATGAACTGGGTGAGCTGACCCGCGAGGAGGCCGA
>SKWO01000024.1 GCA_007128895.1 Gammaproteobacteria bacterium | reverse complement strand
CGGAGGGCACGGCCGCGCGCCCCAGGGCGCCGCTGGCGAGCCGCACGTCGGCCTCGACCGTGGGGTTGCCCCACGAATCGATGATCTCGCGGGCGTGGATCGACTGGATCTGCAGAGTGTTGGACATCGGTTTCCTCGGCTGGGCAATGGGTCGAAAGTGGAAGGTGTATCAGCGATTCATTTCAAGCAGGGGACGCGCCTTGACCTCGCGGTCGATCACCACCAGCCCCTCGAGCAGCGCCTCGATGCGGTCGAGCGGCCAGCTGTTGGGTCCGTCGGAGAGCGCCTTCTCCGGCTCCGGATGGGTCTCCATGAAGAGCCCGGCGATCCCGGCGGCGACGGCGGCGCGGGCCAGCACCGGGACGAACTCGCGCTGGCCGCCGGAGGCGCCGCCGAGGCCGCCGGGCTGCTGCACCGAGTGGGTGGCGTCGAAGACGACCGGGCAGCCGGTGGCGCGCATGATGGCCAGCCCGCGCATGTCGGAGATCAGGGTGTTGTAGCCGAACGAGGCGCCGCGCTCGCAGACCATGATCTGCTCGTTGCCGACCGCGCGCGCCTTGTCGACCACGTGGGCCATGTCCCACGGGGCGAGGAACTGGCCCTTCTTGATGTTGACCGGCCGGCCCTGACGGGCGACGTTCTGGATGAAGTTGGTCTGACGGCAGAGGAAGGCCGGGGTCTGCAGCACGTCGACCACGGCGGCGACCTCGTCCAGCGGCGTCTCCTCATGCACGTCGGTCAGTACCGGCACGCCGATCTGCTGCTTCACCGCCTCCAGGATGCGCAGCCCCTGCTCCAGGCCGGGGCCGCGAAAGCTGCCCGCCGAGGTGCGGTTGGCCTTGTCGAACGACGACTTGTAGATGAACGGGATCTGTAGCCGCTCGGCTATCTCCTTGAGCCGGCCGGCCGTCTCCAGCGCCAGCGCCTCGCTCTCGATGACGCAGGTACCGGCGATAAGGAAGAGCGGTCGGTCGATGCCGACCTCGAAGCCGCACAGCTTCACGCCTCACCCCCTTCGGCGCGCGCACGCGCGGCCTGCACGAAGCTGGTAAAGAGCGGGTGGCCGTCGCGTGGGGTCGAGGTGAACTCGGGGTGGAACTGGCAGGCGACGAACCACGGGTGGTCGTCGATCTCGACCACCTCGACCAGGTTGCCGTCGAGCGAGCGGGCGGCGATCGAGAGGCCGGCCTGCTGCAGGCGGTCGAGGTAGTTGTTGTTGAACTCGTAGCGGTGCCGGTGGCGTTCGCGCACCTCGTCCTGGCCATAGATGGTGCGGATGCGCGACGCCGGTTCGAGCCGGCAGAGCTGGGCGCCCAGACGCATGGTGCCGCCGAGATCGCCATCCTCGCTGCGCTGCTCGACGCTGCCGTCGTGGCGGGTCCATTCGGTGATCAGGCCGATCACCGGGTGCGCCGTCTCGGGGCGGAACTCGGTGCTGTGCGCCCCCTCCAGCCCGGCGACGTGGCGCGCGAACTCGATCACCGCGACCTGCATGCCGAGGCAGATGCCGAGGTAGGGGATGCCTTGGGTGCGCGCCAGCTCGACCGCGCGAATCTTGCCTTCGACGCCACGCTCACCGAAGCCGCCGGGGACCAGGATGGCGTGGTAGCGCGCCAGCGCCTCAAGGTCACCCGCTTCCAGCTCCTCGGAGTCGACGTAGTGGATGTTGACCTGGGTACGGGTGTGCAGGCCGGCATGCAGCAGCGCCTCGTTGAGCGACTTGTAGGCGTCGGCCAGCTCGATGTACTTGCCGACCATGGCGATATCGACGCTGCCGCTCGGGCTGTCCAGCGCCTCGGCCACCTGCCGCCACTCACTCAGATCGGCGTCACGCGCCTGGTGCTGCAGGCCGAGCTTCTCCAGCACGATGCTGTCGAGCCCCTGCTCGTGCAGCAGCAGCGGAATCTTGTAGATGCTGTCGGCGTCGATCGCGCTGACCACGGCGCGCGGCTCGACGTTGGTGAAGAGGGCGATCTTGCGCCGCTCGTCGGGCGGGATCGGGCGGTCGGCGCGACACAGCAGGATGTCGGGCTGGATGCCGATCGAGCGCAGCTCCTTGACCGAGTGCTGGGTCGGCTTGGTCTTCAGCTCGCCGGCGGTGGGGATCCACGGCAGCAGGGTCAGGTGCATGAAGAGGGCGTTGGCGTGGCCGTGCTCGACCGCCATCTGGCGGATCGCCTCGAGAAAGGGCAGCGACTCGATGTCACCGACGGTGCCGCCGATCTCGACCATGGCGACATCGACCCCCTCCGAGCCCTCCTTGATCGCCTGCTTGATCGCGTCGGTGATGTGCGGGATCACCTGCACCGTGGCGCCGAGGTAGTCGCCGCGGCGCTCCTTGCGGATCACCTGCTCGTAGATGCGCCCGGTGGTGCAGTTGTTGCGCCGGGTCATCGTGGTGCGCACGAAGCGCTCGTAGTGGCCGAGGTCGAGGTCGGTCTCGGCGCCGTCGTCGGTGACGTAGACCTCACCGTGCTGGAACGGGCTCATCGTGCCGGGGTCGACGTTGATGTACGGGTCGAGCTTGATCAGCGTCACCTTGAGGCCGCGCGTCTCCAGCAGAGTGGCGAGGGAGGCCGAGGCGATGCCCTTCCCCAGCGAGGAGACGACACCGCCGGTGATGAAGACGTATTTGGTCATGGCGCTCACGCAGTGGCTGTATGGAGGACCGGCGGCCCGGAACAACGAAACATTATATACCGTCCGGCCTACTCTTCGCAGCCCGAATGGCGATACCCTCCCCGCGCGCGGCAAACGGCGCGGCGACCCAGTGCCCGGCCACGGCGGCCAGGGCATCGCCGACATAGAGCAGCGGCACGAAGGGGCGCTGCCACGGCGGCACCCCGGCCTCGGCCAGCAGCTTCTTCAGCGGTCGCCGATGGCGGTGGCCTGCCGGACAGAGTTGCTCACCATCGCCGCGGAAGCGAAGGGTGAGCGCGCCGCCGCGCAGGTGGCGCGGGTCGAGCCCACCGGTCGCTGTCGGCTCGGCGATCAGCCGGCGCCCATCGGGCAGGGGCAGGGGCGAGACGCCGTCCCACGGCAGGCTGAGGCCGGGGGCAGGTGGCTGTGGCAGCGGCGGCCCGGCGTAGAGTCGGCCCCGATAACAGCGCACTTCGCCGCCCGGCCAGTGGAGTGCCGGCGCGGCCGTGTCCCCGCTGCAGGCGATCTGCGTCAGCAGTGTCTGCAGACGCGCCTGGCCCGGTGGGCGCAGGCCGCAGCTGCGCAGCCAGAAGCGCAGCAGGTTGCGCTGGCGCGCCGGGGGCAGGGCCAGCACGACGGTCTGCGGCAGCGGCGCGCCGGCCTCGACCCCGGCCTGGGCCAGATCGCCGGCGGCAAGGTCGTCGAGCAGCTCGGCGGCCTCGGCCTGGTGGGCGGCGGCCCGTTCCAGCGTTTTCGTGGCCGCCGGCCAGCGCTGCTGCAGTGCCGGCAGGACGTGGTGGCGCAGGTAGTTGCGGTCAAAGCGCGGATCGGCATTCGAGGGGTCGTCCAGCCAAGCGGTGTGGTGCGCCTGCAGCCAGCCCTGCAGGGCACTGCGCTCGACGCCGAGCAGCGGCCGCAGCAGCCAGCCGTCACCCAGCGGGGCGACCGGCGCCATCGCCGCCAGCCCGCGCGGGCCGCTGCCGCGCAGTAGCTGCAGCAGCAGCGTCTCGGCCTGGTCGTCACGGTGGTGGGCGGTCAGCACCGCCTCATCCGGGCCCAGCCCCTCACTCAGCGCCCGGTAGCGCGCACGGCGCGCGGCCGCCTCCGGGCTCTCGCCCGGCGCGGCGACGGCATCGACGACCACGACGCGCAGCGTTACCCCCAGCCGCTCGGCGACCTGCCGGCAGTGGTCGGCCCACGCCGGCGCATCGGGGTGCAGACGGTGGTCGACGTGGATCGCCTGCAGCTCGGCCCCGCCCGGCAGTGCGTCGCGTTCACGCAGCGCGGCGAGTGCACCCAGCAGCGCCGCCGAATCGGCGCCGCCACTGAACGCGACGTGGTAGCGGCGAACCGTCGGCATGGCCACCAGCTGCTGTTGCAGCAGATGGGATAGCCGGTCCATTCAGAGAAGCACGAGGTAGGCAGGCCCTTGGCGCCGACCGATGCGGGTCACCCCTGGTCGAGCGCCCGAGTGATCTGGCCGAAGATCTGGCTGACCTCGCCGATCCCCTTGACCCGCTTCAGTTTGCCGCGCTCGCGGTAGAAGTCGACCAGCGGGGCGGTCTGGGTCTCGTAGGTGCGCAGACGGTTGCCAATCGCCTCTTCGTTGTCGTCGGCGCGGTGGCGCAGGGTGCCGCCACACTTGTCACAGACCCCCTCCATCGCCGGCGGGGCGGTGAAGCGGTTGAACATCTGGCCGCACGCCTCGCAGGTCAGGCGCCCGGTCAGACGCTGCATCAGGATGTCGAAATCGACCTCGATCAGCAGGGCGCAGTCGAGTGGCTGGCCGAGCCGCTCGAGCAGCGTCTCCAGCGCCTCGGCCTGGACCTGGGTACGCGGAAAGCCGTCCAGGATGAAGCCGTCGGCGGTGTCGGGGCGCGCCAGCCGCTCCTCGATGATACCGAGCACCAGATCGTCACTGACCAAACCGCCCGACTCCATCACCGACTTGGCCTGTTGCCCCAGCTCGGTGCCAGCGGCCACCGCCTCACGCAGCAGATCACCGGTGGAGATCTGCGGGACCCCGTACTTCTCGATCAGCAGCTTGGCCTGAGTTCCCTTGCCCGATCCGGGCGCACCCAACAGCACGATTCGCATGCGCAGCTTCCCCCTTGTTTGGATCTTTGATAGCCGAAAAGGGGTGTACCCTAACGACAAGTGCGCGGGCAGTCAATTGTCGGCGTCACTCGAGTGATTGCAGTAACTGCTCAGGATCGAGGATCAGACAGATCTCGCCATCGCCCATGATGGTGCAGCCCGAGACACTCTGCTTGCGCCGGTCGGTCAATGCAGCCCGGACCAGATAGTCGGAGAGCCCCTGCACCACCGTCTGCTGGGGCCCCAGGATCTCATCCACGAAGAGGCAGGCGTGTCGCCCACGGCTCTCCAGTACGATCAGTATCCCGGCCTCCAGCGCCTCGCTGTCCGGCGCTATGGCATGCAGCCGATAGAGCCGCAGGATCGGGAAGAGGCGATCGCGCACCCGCACCATCTCGCGGTTGTCCGGGGTCAGGGTCACGCTGCCGGCCTGAACCCGGAACGATTCACGCACCGAAAGCAGCGGCAGGATGTAGCGCAGCTGACCAACCCGGATCAGCATGCCGTCCATGATCGCCATGGTCAGCGGGATACGCAGTGTGATGCGCGTGCCTTGGCCGGGCTGACTGTCGATCTCGATGCGTCCGTTGATCTGCTCGATGTTCTGGCGCACCACATCCATGCCGACCCCGCGACCGGAAAGGTCGGTGACCTGTTCCGCGGTGGAGAAGCCAGGCTCGAAGATCAGCGCGGCCACCTCGCGATCGCTCAACCCGGCGCCATCACCGACCGACGCCGGCAACAGCCCGCGCTCTAGCGCCTTGGCCAGAATCCGTTCACGATTGAGTCCGCGACCGTCGTCTTCCAGGCGAATCACCACCTCGCCTTCGGCGTGGCCCGCGCTCAGGCGCACCGTGCCACAGGACGGTTTACCGGCCGCCTCACGTGCGTCAGGCGGCTCCATGCCGTGGTCCATGGCGTTGCGGATCAGGTGGACCAGCGGATCGGTCACCTTCTCGATCACCGTCTTGTCGACCTCGGTCTCGCTGCCGTGGATCACGAACTCGACCTTCTTGCCCGATTTGCGCGCCAGATCGAGCACCAGTCGGTTCATGCGCTGGAACAGGCCGGTCACCGGCACCATGCGCATCGCCATGGCCACCTCCTGCAGCTCCCGGATCACCTTGCCCATATGGTCGGCCGAGCGTCCGAAGTGCTCCAGCTCCAGACCGCGCAGATCCGGGCTGTGCAACAGCATGTTCTTGGCGATCACCAGCTCGCTGACCAGGTTGACCAGACTGTCGATCTTGCCCAGATCGACGCGCAGATCCTGAGCCTTGCGCACGGTAGTCGCCGAGCGGGCCGACGCGACCGGCGCGGCGATCGACTCCGGGACTGTCTCCGGTGCTGCCTCGGGGGCTACAGCAGGTGGCGACTCAGGGGCCGCCGCTGGCGCGGCTGGTTGCCTGGCTGGTGTCTCCGCCGCCTCGAGAACCGCATGGAGTTGCTCGGTCAGCTGTGCTCCGGCTTGGGCCATCGCCTGATCGGAGCGGTCGGCCTCGACCCGTTCCAGCGACTGGCGCAGGAAGTCACAAGTCTGGCAAAGCAGGTCGATATGGCCACCCTGCACATCCATGCGGCCCTTGCGAAACCGGTCCAGCAGGTTCTCGGCCGCGTGCGAGGTGGTCGAGATGGCGTCAAAGTCGAGATAGGCCGCGTTACCCTTGATCGAGTGGAAGAGGCGAAAGATCTCCTGCAGCGCCGGCAAGTGCGCCTCACCGGGCGTGAAGGGGCCGTCGCGGGTGTGTTCGGCAAAGCCGACCACGACCGGCTCCAGGTTATCGAGCAGGTCGTTGCACTCCTGCAAGAAGACGTCAATGAACTCATCATCAGCCGACATCGGCACACTCCGCAGCCTTCCCGGCTCTCGTCTGAATCCAGCCCAGCAGGCCAAGGGATTGCTCGGCCAGCCGATCTAGCGCCACCAAGGCTTCGGCGGCCCCGGCCGCATAGGCCTCCTTGGGCATGCCGAAGACCACCGAACTGGCCTCGTCCTGCGCCAGGGTGCGAGCGCCGGCGCGGCGCATGGCCAGCAGACCGGCCGTGCCGTCGCGGCCCATCCCGGTAAGCATGAGGCCCACCGCCCCCTTGCCCACCTGCTCGGCCACCGAGTGCATCAGCACGTCGACCGACGGGCAGTGGCCCGACACCTTGTCACCGGGTCGGCAATCGACCTCGTAGCCGGCGCCGCTGCGGCGCACACGCATATGCAATCCACCCGGTGCGATCAACACCTGACCGGGAACGATCCGGTCACCACTGGCTGCCTCCTTGACCCGCATCGGGCAGAGGGCATCGAGCCGCTCGGCGAACTTGCGGGTAAAGCCCCCCGGCATGTGCTGCACCACCAGCACTGGCGGCCCGTCGGCCGGGTAGCGCGAGACGACTGCGTGCACCGCCTCGGTACCGCCGGTCGAGGCGCCGATCACGATCATCTGGCGCGCCTCGCCACGCGCCAGTAGGCCAGGCCGTACCACGCGACGCGCTGGACGCACGGGGGGCGCCGAGGAGGCGGGCGCCGGCTTGCGCCAACGCGACAGGTCGGCAATCGCGGCGATCTTGACCTTGGTACGCAGCTCCAGCAGCCGTCCCGGATCGGTCAAAGATACGCCCGGCCCGGAGCCGGCGACGAAATCGACCGCGCCCGCCTCCAGCGCCGCCAGTATGGCATGCTGCCCATCCGGACCCGCTTCGCCAAACAGTACCACCGGCAGCGGATACTGCGGCATCAACTGGCGCACAAACTCGACGCCGCTCACCTGCGGCAGTTCACTGTCGAGCACGAGTACATCCGGCTGCAGACTGACGATGCGATCACGGGCCAGATAGGGGTCGGAAGCCGAACCCACCACCTCGATACCGGGATCAGCCGACAGCGCCTCAACCAGAGCGCGACGCACCTGAGGCGAGTCGTCGACCACCAGCACGCGCACCCTGGCTGCTGTTCTGCCCATGGCGACTCCGTTTTATCGTATGGTGCCAGTAGCGCGCAGCGCTGGCCTCAGTAGCGCCCGAACTCTCCGTTGGTCAGCGAAATCACATCGTGCGGGCGCGGGATCTTGTTGGTGCCGTCGTGCTCGCTGAAACGCACCTTGAAGTGGGTGCGCCCCTCCTTCTCCCGACCCTGGCCGTCACGCGCATACTCGCTGCCGCGTCCTTCACGCCGGCCACGCCGCTGCTCCGGCCCGGAGCCGAGACGGCCCTGCCCCGGCCACCAGCCATCGTCGTCGCCGTCTTCGTCCTCCTCCGTCTCCTCACTCACGGTGAAGGTACCCATCAGACGGCGCAAGCGGTTGGTCTGGGTCGACAGCTCTTCCGCCGCCGCCGCCCCCTCTTCCGCCGCTGCCGCGTTGGTCTGGGTCACCTGGTCAATCTGACCCAGTCCCTCATTGACCTGAGCCAACCCCTGCGCCTGCTCACCGGAGGCGACGGCGATCTCGCTCACCAGATCGGTCGCCTGGCTGATCGACTCCATGATCTCCTTCAGCGACTCGGCCGTCTCCTTGGCCAGCTCAGCACCCATCTCGGTCTTCTGCACCGCGCCCTCGATCAACTCGGCCGTCTCACGGGCCGCCTTGGCGCTGTGCGCCGCCATGCTGCGCACCTCCTCGGCCACCACGGCAAAGCCTTTGCCGTACTTGCCGGCACGCACCGCCTCGACCCCGGCGTTCAGCGCCAACAGATTGGTCTGAAAGGCGATCTCGTCGATCACCTTGATGATCTTGGAGATATTCTGTCCCGCCTGACGGATCTCCGTCATCGCCGCCACCACCTGCGCCATCTGGCCATTACCGACTTCGGCGGTCTGGCGCGCGTTCTGGGTCAGGCGGCTGGCCTGGTTGGAGTTCTCCGCGTTGAGTTTGGTCTGGGCCGCGATCTCTGAGAGCGAGCTGGTGATCTGCTCCAGCGAAGCGGCACTCTCGGTGGCCCCCTGCGCCAGCATCAGGCTGGTGCTGGAAACCTGATCGGCGCCCACTGCGATCTGCTCGGTCACCGTGCGAATCTCGCCCACGATCCGGTTCAGGTCACGTCGTGTCTTGAGCAGCGCATTACCCAGCAGATCACGCTCATCATAAGGCTCGACCGCGTAGGTCAGGTCGCCGCGCGAGAGCGAGACCATCGACGAGACGACCTGTTGCTCCAGGGTGTCGGCAAAGCGATCCATGCTGCGCGCCATGTCACCGATCTCATCGCCACGCTTCATCCCCAGGCGCCCCTCAATGCGGCCGCGCCCCATCTGTTCCAGCATGGCTGCGGCGCGCGAGACCGGCAGAGTGATCGAACGGGTCAACAGCAGCGCCACCACCACCACCACGATGACCGCCAGCACCAGCTTGAGCAGTATCTCGTTACGCATCTCCACCAGCTCGGCGAACGCCTCGCTCTGATCGATCTCGCTCAGGATCGACCAGGGGACTGTACCAAAAGCGATCGGGCCATAACTCGAGACCACCGCATCGCCATCCAGATTGTCAGTGAGGACCGTCCCCGAGCGCCCCGTCTGCGCCAGCCGCAGTGGCTCGGACTCGATGCGGTGGCGGGCCGGTTCGAGCAGCGCGGCCGCCACATTGCGATGCGGCTCGATCACCGAGTCGGAGCGGCGCAGATTATCCGCTCCGACCAGATAGGTTTCGCCGCTCTGGCCCATACCGTCTCGCTGCTGGGTGATTGCGTTGAGCATGGAAAGACCGATCTGGAAGGCCAACAGCAGGGTCACTTCACCGTCCTCGATCACGGGCAGGATGAAGAAGGTCACTGGCTCATCCCCGGCGGCGCGGTAGAGCATGAAGTCGCTGTTCATGGCGCGGCGGCTCTCGATCGCACGGCGCACCGTGCGGGCAAAATCGCTGTCCCGATACGGCCCGCTCAACAGATTGGTCTGAAAATCGGAGCGTTTGCGCGCCGAGTAAAAGATGTAGCCATCGGGACGAATCAAGTAGAGATCATCAAAACCGAGTGTCTCTACATAATCGCGCAAGAAGCGGTCGTGCTGGCTCACCAGGGCCTGCTCAAAGCGCGCCGTGTCGCGTGCATTTATCGCCGTTCGCAGTGCCACCAGAATGGCACCCAGGTTTTCCAGATCACCCTGGATATCCCCAACCAGCGTCTCGATCTGCTTCTGCTTGGCCGTCTGTACCGCCTGCAGCTGATCAAAAGCCGCGGATCGCAGCCCCCCCTCCGCGGTATCCATGGCGACCAGCCCGACAATCACGACCGGTATCACGCCCACCGCCAGAAAAGCGGCCAACAGTTTGTATGCCAACTTGATCTTCATTTCAGCTCCCTCGCCCCTCGTCGGCAGCGGCCACGCCGCTCAGTTGCTCCAGCTCTTCATCGTAGAGGAGCTGCTCGACATCCAGCAGGATATAAACCTCCTCGTCCACCTTGCCCAGCCCCTGCAGAAAGCGGCTGTTGTACTCACGCGACGCCTTCGGCGCCGCTTCGACCTGCTCGGGCGGAATATCGACCATCACGCCGACCCGGTCGATCACCAGGCCGACCGGCGTCTCCTCGACCGTCACCACGATGATGCAGGTGCGATCGTCGTAGTCCCGTTCGGGCAGGCCAAAGCGCACCCGAATATCGACCACCGGGATCACCTTGCCACGGAAGTTGACCACCCCCTTGAGGAAGGGCGGCATCTCCGGCATCGTGGTAATGGTGCGCATGCCGATGATCTGGCTGACGTAGCCGACCGAGACGCCGTAGTGCTCACCGTGCACGACGAACGACAGGTACTTGTTGTCGGCCTGGCTCTCGTCCCAGTCATCCCAGTCCTCATCCAGGGTCTCGCGGGTCGTCTCGCTCACCATTCGCTCCTCGTTCTACCGCTCACTGAAACGCTGCATCGTCCGGATCAAAGAGCGTGAAACGGTCGCGCCCCCCGGTCTTGGAGATGTAGAGCGCCTTGTCGGCCTCCTTGAGCAGCTGCTCGCCGTTGACGCCCTCGCGATACTGGCTGATGCCGAGGCTGATGGTCACGCTGATGGTCGCCTCCTGGGCATCGACCTGTGCCGCACGCACGCTGTCCAGCAGACGATCGGCGATCTCCTGCACATTGTCACGATTGACCTTGGGCAGGAGCATGACGAACTCCTCACCGCCAAATCGGCACAGGGTGTCGGACGCACGCAACTCCTTGAGCAGGGTCAGCGCCACCCCCTTGAGCACCTCGTCGCCAGCGTCGTGGCCGTAGGTGTCGTTGACCTTCTTGAAGAAATCAATATCGACCATGGCCAGCGAGAAGTCCCAGCCGAAGTGGCGGGCACGCTGCATCTCATGGCGGATCTGCTCGTCAAAGAAGCGCCGGTTGTAGAGCCCGGTCAAGGCATCGCGGTAGCTGATCTCCTCCAGGTTGAGGGTCTGCTCCGCCGCCTCCTCGAGCAGCTGCTGGGCGATGGCAAACTCGGTGACATCGTGGATCGAGATACAGGCCCCCTGGACCTGCCCGCTCTCATCGCGCAGCGCCCAAAAGGAACCGTCCTGGAACATCTGCTCGGCCTCCGAGGTCACCGAGCTGACATTGGGAAACTTGAACAGATAGGGGCGCTGCTGCCACGAGCTGTAGGCAGTATTCTTTAGCAGCATGATCGTCTTCAGCTTCTTCTCCAGCCAGGCCTGCGGCAGCTCGGGGAAGCAGTCGAAGAGGTTGCGCCCCTCCACCTCGGCAGCCGACAAGTGGCTATGCATCTCCATGAACCGGTTCCACAAAACCACATTCATGCGCTTGTCGACCGCCACCAGCCCCACCGCCGACATGTCCCGCAGCAGCCTCGGCACGATCGGCATTCCACTCGACTCCACCATCACAGCCCCTCCAGCATGGCGCCAATGGCCCGTTTCAGCGCCGGCAACGACGACTCGGGTATAAAGACATAGAGGCTGGCCGAGAAGTCGATCGCTTCAATGGCAAAGCCGATCTCGACCAGCACGGCCTGGCGCCATGGCAGGTCACGACCGCTAAACAGCGCCTCGTGCAGACTGGTCCACTGCTCCACGCAGACCAGCGCTGGCGCGGCAAAATCGATCTCTCCGCCCAGCTGCTCGGCCACCCCGGAGAGGGTCGCTGCGGCCAGTGTTGCGGTGATCTCCAGCAAGACCTCCTGCTGCAGAGCCAGCTCGCTGCGCTCCTCAGGGCCATAGCCGTAGGTCTGCATCAGCGCCTTGTAGGCGTCGCGGCGCATCAGCGCCACCACCTCACCACTGACCACCTGGCCCGAGAAGGGCTGGCGCACCAGGCTGATATCGCCGGGCTGACGAAAGCGGTCGCCCAGCTGGCCGTCCGTGATCTGCTCGACCTCGGGCACCTGCAACAGCACCCGATGCTCGAGGATCTCCGCCAGCAGTGCGGCAGCGCGCCCCATGCCGATATTGAAGCTCTCCTTGATCGCGTCGAGTTCGAGGGCGTCGATCGCCAGCGCCGCGTCGTTGCTCATGCGAGCAGCCCGTGGCGCTGAAGCAGCTCGGCCAGCGCCTCGGCGCGGATCGGCTTGGGCACGAAGTCGAGCGCCCCGCGCTCCTGGCACAGCTTGAGCGACTCCTCCTGAATATCGGCCGAGATGACGAAGGTCTTGGGCATCGCCCCACCTTCCCCCGAGAGCTGCTCGAGTACGGCAAAGCCGTCCACCTCGGGCATGGTCAGGTCGAGGAACAGGACATCCACGGCGTTGGCCGCCAGTTGATCGAGCGCCTCCTGTCCGTTGGCTGCCTCCAACACCTGTTCGGCCCACCCCTCCGGCAAGGCGCGCTTGATCATCATCCTCGACATGGTCGAATCGTCGG
>SKWO01000080.1 GCA_007128895.1 Gammaproteobacteria bacterium | reverse complement strand
GGTGGATGAAAGACCAGACCGATGGCATCGGCGCCCGCCTCAGCCGCCTCCACGGCATCCTCCACCCGCGTGATTCCGCAGATCTTGACCCGGGTGCGCCTCATCGCCCTGCTCGCTCATTCATCCGCACAACTCTACCAGATCAGGCCATTTCTCGGAAGATCGAGATAGGGAATGGCAAAGGCTTCCGGATACTCAACCCGCTCCAGATAGAGCCCATGCGGCGGTGCCGTGATCCCACCCTGAGCCCTGTCTCGCGCTGCCAGCACCTCGCCGGCCCACTCGACCGGCCGCTCGCCCTCACCGATCATCGTCAGTACACCGGCAATATTGCGCACCATATGGTGTAAAAAGGCGTTCGCCGTGATTGCGATGATGACAAACAGGCCGTGTCGCACCACCTGGATCTGCTCGACACGACGGCATGGACTCTTGGCCTGACAGTACGCCGCACGGTAGGAGGTGAAGTCGTGCTCACCGAGCAGCGCCTGGGCCGCCTGCTGCATACGCTCGGCATCCAGTGGCTTATAGAACCACGACACACGTCCATGCAGGGTCGCCGGACGCACCGGTCGGTTGAAGATGACGTAGCGGTAGGTACGCCGCAACGCTGAGAAGCGCGCATGGAAGGGGTCGGGAACCGCCTGTCGCACCCAGCTCACGCTCAGGTCAGGCGGCAAGTGGCTGTTGACACCACGGACCCAGCCGGCATCGGGACGCTCGGCCTCGGTATCAAAGTGAACCACCTGCCCATGGGCGTGGACGCCAGCATCGGTCCGCCCGGCACAGACCGTTGCGACCGGATGGCAGGCGATCCGGGCCAGTGCTTCCTCCAGGCTGGACTGTACCGTCCGCTGCCCTGTCTGGCTCTGCCAGCCGCTGAAACGGCTGCCGTCATACTCGACACCCAGGGCGATACGCATCAGAGCCACCAGAAGAGCAGCGTCAGCAGCACGGGCAGCCCCCAGTGCCACCAAGGTACCGGAGGCATGGCGGGCAGTTCAATCACAGCCGGCTCACAGCGATCAGCACGCTCCAGTACGGCATCGAGCCAACGCGCAGCCATCCCGGAGGCACGCTGCAGACGTCCCCCCTGCCCCGGCACACCGGAACCCATTTGCGGCTGCAACTGGGCCACGGCAGAGAGCGTCAGCACCAAACGAACCGCAAACCGTTCGGTCGGCATACCGATACGACGCAAGGGCCACAGCAGCTGCAGCAACCCGGCAACCAGTCGCTGCTCGCCTTGGCTGTTGAGGAGCAGACCAGCGGCCGCGATCAGTACCACCAGCACGCCGAGCTGGTGCAGAGCCAAGGCCACACCCTCCCGACTGGGCTGCCAGCCAGCTGCCAGACCGGCAAGGAGCGGCGTGCCGGGTGTCATCCAGGCATAGAGCAGAACGATAGAAAGGAGCAGCCAACGCGCCTGACGCAGCAGGCGCGCGAGCCGACGCAACGGAAAGCCACCCGCCATCCAGCCCAACAGCACCAGCAGGCCACCCAGCGTCACTGCGTAGCCGCCTCCGAAGGCAACCCCGACGGCGACGACCAGAAACGTGATGATCGAAACCACGGATCAGAGCTGTTTGAGGAGCTCCTGCGCCTGGTCACGCTGATCACTGGTACCCTCTTCGATCGCCTCCTCGATCAGGGCACGAGCACTCTCCCCGTCACCCATCTCAATGTAGGCGCGTGCCAGGTCGAGCTTGGTATCGACGCCGTCGAGCTCATCAAAGGTGTGCTCGGTATCCAGCTCTGAGCCGCCATCTGCCTCAGGTTCTGCCTCAGGTTCTGCCTCAGGTTCTGCCTCAGGTTCTGCCTCAGGTTCTGCCTCAGGTTCTGCCTCAGACTCCGGCTCAGGCTCAGGCTTAGGCTCCGGCTCAGGCTCAGGCTCCGGCTCAGGCTTAGGCTCCGGCTCAGGTTCCGGCTCAGGCTCCGGCTCAGGCTCCGGCTCAGGCTCAGGCTCCGGTTCAGGCTCCGGTTCAGGCTCCGGTTCAGGCTCCGGTTCAGGCTCCGGTTCAGGCTCCGGTTCAGGTTCTTCCGTGATCTCGTCGATCATGGTCGCCAAGGCATCACCCTCATCGATGGTCGAGTCGGTTGCACTCTGCGGCTCATCTCGCTCATCCAGCAGGGCGTCGATATCGAAGTCACTCGCCTCAGCAACCGGTTGCTCAGCCGCTGGCTCGACCCGATCATCATCGGCCTCATGGGACTGCGAGATGTCGAAGCTTTCGGCCGGCTCATCGGCAGGCACTTCACTGATGTCGAAATCCGGCACCTCTTCCACCGCCTCAGGGGTTTCGGTCTCCGGGTCGCCACCGCCAAAGAGCGGGTTGTTCGGCATCAGTTCAAGACCAAGGACGGCAATACGACCCCAGTTCGGATCCTGCTTGCCGAAGCGGTCAATAAACGAGAGCGCGGCCTCTTCGAAGTCGCCGTTGTGGCGCAGCCTGTGACAGACCTCCAGATAACGCAGGCGCAGCGGCTGCGAGCTCGGTGTCTCGGCGATGGCCGCGTTGAGAACCCGCTTGGCATCGGCGAAGTTGCCCGCTGTCATGAAATCGTCGGCCAGCAAGAGCGGATCATCGCTCTCCTCCTCAAGGTCGTCATCCGATGACTCGACCAGAGGCTGGGCCATCTTCGGCTCCTGCTTCTTTGGCGCCTTGACACCCTTGCGGCGCGTCAGCAGCAAGACCAGGATGATGACCAGCAGCAGGATGATGACGGCGAGCAGCAACGGGTCGGCCAGCAGGCGAGCCAGAGGATCGCTGGCGGGCGGCTCGGCGGTCTCATGGGTAAACTCCTGCAGATCGGCCAGCAGCTCGTTCTGCATGTCGACCAGTCGCTGCAGGGAGACCAGCTGCTCTTCAAGCTCACGCACCCGCCCCGTCAGTTCCTGGTTCTGACGCCGACTGGCCTCGGCCGACTCCAGGGCAAGGTCGAGCTCATGGCGCAGCGCGTCGACCTGGGGGTCGCCCTCAACGGCACGCTCACCCGTGGCGTCGGCCGTCTCCTCGTCGGGTGCCACGACCAGACGCAGTCGCGCCTCCTCTTCCGGCGTGACCGGCCGCCGCGCTGTTTCACCCTCGACCGGCCGTTCGGGTGCGGTCTGGGCCACGGCCCGGTCGGCCTGCCATTCACGAATCTGGCGCCGGGTCTCGTCCAGCGCCTGACGGTGCGGCATGGCCGTAAAGAGCCCCGGGTCATCGACACGCAGCACGGCGCCAGCACGCAGCCGATTGATGTTGTTGCCGACAAAGGCGTCCGGATTGGCCTGCAGCAGCGCCATCATGATCTGCTGAAGGCTGGCCATCGGCTGGGTCGAGCCTTGGATACGGGTGGCGATCGCCCACAGGGTATCACCACGCTCAACCGTGTAGTCGAATGCCTCCTGAGTTCGCGGCTCGGGTGTCGGTTCGACAGGCGCCGGCTCGGGGGCTGCACGTTCCACGCGCGGCGGCGGGGTGATCGCCGGCTGTTCGACCTCGACCCGTGTCTGGTCCTGCATCAGAGCCGGCGGGTCGAGCAACACCGTGTACTCGCGCAGTCGGCGCCCGGCGGCCCACTCGGCCTCGACCAGGATGTGCATGAAGGGGTCACGCAAGGGGCGCTCGGTGGTGATGCGGACGATCGGCGTGGTATCGCCACGCCGGGTGACGGCAAACTGCAGCTCGCCGTGGATCGGCTCCCGCTCTACACCCACCCGGCGATAGTCGGCTGCACTGGCAATGCGCACCAGCAGTGCCTCGACATCACGGGCCGAGGCCTGCTGCAGTTCGATCTCGGCCAGCAGCGGTTCACCCAGTGAGGAGTGTACCGTCAGCGGTCCAAGCTGAACGGCCCAGAGCTGGAACGGCAGCAGCAAGAGGAGCAGAGCCCACCACTGGAATCGTTGCATGTGCACAGTCGTCTCTCCCGTTGGCTGCCGCCGATGGTTGATTTACAGGTAGTCGCGCACCAGTATCTCGCCGATCTGGATGCTGTTCAACGCCGCTCCCTTGCGCACGTTGTCGGCCACGACCCAGAGGTTGATCCCCCGCGGATGGGAGATATCCTCGCGAATACGGCCGACAAAGACCGGATCCTTGCCTGATGCCTCGGTCACCGCCGTCGGATAACCACCGGCCGCACGCTCGTCGAGTACCGTCACGCCGGGGGCCTTGGCCAGCAGGGCGCGCACCTGCTCGGCCGTAATCTTGTCGCGGGTCTCGATATGTACTGCCTCGGAGTGACCATAGAAGACCGGTACTCGAACCGCAGTGGGATTGACCGTGATTTTCGGATCCTCGAAGATCTTCTGGGTCTCCCAGACCATCTTCATCTCTTCCTTGGTGTAGCCGTTCTCCTGGAAGACGTCGATGTGCGGCAGGACGTTGAAGGCGATCTGCTTGGGGTAGACCTCGCACTCGATCGGCTTGCCGTTAAGCAGACGCGCGGTCTGTCCGGCCAGCTCCTCGATCGCCTCCTTGCCGGTGCCGGAGACCGCCTGATAGGTGGCGACGTTGATCCGTTCGATGCCGACGGCGTCGTGGATCGGCTTCAAGGCCACCAGCATCTGGATGGTCGAGCAGTTGGGGTTGGCGATGATGTTGCGCTGGGCAAAGCCGGCAATGGCGTGCGGATTGACCTCCGGCACCACCAGCGGGATGTCGTCGTCGTAGCGAAAGTGGGCGGTGTTGTCGATCACCACGCAACCGGCAGCTCCGGCCTTGGGCGCATATTCCGCCGAGACGCTGCCGCCGGCGGAGAAAAAGCCCACCTGGGCCTGGCTGAAATCGAACTCGGCCAGATCCTGCACCACCACCTGTTTGCCCTTGAAGCGCACTTTATTGCCAGCCGAGCGGCTGCTCGCCAGCAGGTAGAGGTTGTCGACCGGGAAGTCGCGCTCCTCCAGGATCGAGACCATGGTTTCGCCGACCGCTCCGGTGGCACCGACGACTGCTACATTGACCTTCTTCATGCTGTTCCTCAAGTGATCCGGCAGTTACAGGGCGGCAACGATGGCATCGCCCATCTGCGTGGTTGAGACCCGGGTGGTGCCCGGCGAGTGGATGTCCGCCGTGCGCAACCCCTGGGCCAGCACGCGGCGTACCGCCTGCTCGACCTGCTCAGCGAGGGCGTCCTCGGCAAGAGAATAACGCAGCAGCATCGCCACGGAAAGTATCGTGGCGATCGGATTGGCGATCCCCTGCCCGGCAATGTCGGGAGCCGAACCGTGAATTGGCTCGTACATCCCCTTGTTGTCAGCGTCCAGCGCGGCCGAGGCAAGCATGCCGATCGAACCGGTCAGCATGGCGGCACAATCGGAGAGGATATCGCCGAACATGTTGGTGGTGACGATCACGTCGAACTGCTTCGGGGCACGCACCAGCTGCATGGCGGCGTTATCGACGTACATGTGGGAGAGCTCGACATCCGGGTAGTCGCGACCGACTCGGGTGACCACCTCGCGCCACAGCTCGGTGCATTCCAGCACATTGGCCTTGTCCACCGAACAGAGACGTCGACTGCGCTTGCGCGCCGTCTCGAAGGCGACACGGGCGATGCGCTCGATCTCCGACTCGCTGTAGACCAGGGTATTGAAGCCCTGACGCTCACCGTTGTCGAGGGTACGGATGCCGCGTGGCTGGCCAAAATAGATGCCGCCGGTCAGCTCGCGCACGATCATGATATCGAGACCGGAGACGACCTCGGGCTTGAGTGTCGAGGCCTCGACCAGCTCTGGATAGAGCAGTGCCGGACGCAGATTGGCAAACAGGCCGAGGCCGCTGCGCAGACCAAGCAGCCCCTTCTCTGGGCGCTGCTCAATCGGTAGCGACTCCCACTTATGGCCACCCACGGCACCCAGCAGAATGGCATCGGATGCCTGCGCCAGCGCCATCGTCTCATCCGGCAGCGGTGTACCACAGGCGTCGATCGCGCTGCCGCCGACCAGACCGTGGCGCAGTTCAACCGCCAAGCCGTGCGTCTGCTGCAGCCGCTCCAGCACCTTGACCGCCTCGACGACGATCTCCGGGCCGATACCGTCCCCGGGCAGAATGGCAATCGTTTTGCTCATGGTCATTTCATCCTGTCTGATAGTAAAAAAAGCGGCCTTCAGCCACGGAACAGCCAGGGCGCCTCGGCACGTCTTTGGGCCTCGTAGGCACGAATCGCATCGACGTGCTGCAGGGTCAGGCCGATGTCGTCCAGCCCCTCGAGCAGGCAGTGGCGCCGGAAGGGATCGACCTCAAAGGTCAGCGACGCCCCGCTCGGGGTGGTGATCTGTTGCTGCTCCAGATCGACCCGCAGCCGATACCCCTCATGCGCCGCCACCTCGGCAAAGAGGCGATCGATGCTGGCCGCATCGAGCACGATCGGCAAAATGCCGTTCTTGAAGCAGTTATTGAAAAAAATATCGGCAAAGCTCGGTGCGAGGATCACGCGAAAGCCGTAGTCGAGCAGGGCCCACGGCGCATGCTCACGCGATGAGCCACAACCGAAGTTCTCCCGTGCCAGCAGGATCTGCGCCCCCTGATAGCGGGACTGGTTGAGGACAAAATCAGGGTTGAGCGGGCGCTGACTATTGTCCATTCCCGGCTCACCCTGATCCAGGTAGCGCCACTCATCGAAGAGGTTGGGACCGAAGCCGCTGCGCCGGATCGACTTGAGAAACTGCTTGGGAATGATCGCATCGGTATCGACATTGGAGCGATCCAGCGGCGCCACGATCGCCTCCAGCGCGGTGAACTTCTCCATCACTTCCCCTCCTTGCGGATATCGACAAAGTGGCCAGCGATAGCGGCCGCGGCGGCCATCGCCGGGCTGACCAGATGGGTACGCCCATCCTTGCCCTGGCGGCCTTCGAAGTTGCGGTTCGAAGTCGCGGCACAGCGCTCGCCCGGCTCCAGCCGGTCGGCGTTCATGGCCAGACACATCGAACAGCCCGGCTCCCGCCATTCGAACCCGGCCTCGACAAAGAGCCGGTCGAGCCCTTCGGCCTCCGCCTGCTGCTTGACCAGGCCGGAACCCGGCACGACCAGGGCCTGACGCACGTTGGCGGCAACCCGGCGCCCACGGATCTGCGCCGCCGCAGCGCGCATATCCTCGATCCGACCGTTGGTGCAGGAGCCGATGAAGACCTTGTCCACCGGGATGGCCGTGATCGGCGTCCCCGCCGTCAGCCCCATGTAGGCCAGCGCCTTGACCATCCCCTCGCGGCGGACCGCATCGGCTTCCTCGGCCGGGTCGGGCACGGCCGCATCCACAGCCACCACCATCTCCGGTGAGGTTCCCCAGGTCACCATCGGGGCGATCTCGGCAGCATCGAAGACCTCCTCGCGATCAAAGTGGGCATTCGCGTCACTGTGCAGTTCACGCCACGCCGCGACCGCCTGATCCCAGAGGGCGCCTTGGGGCGCAAATGGACGCCCGGCGAAGTAGTCGATCGTGGTCTGGTCCACCGCCACCATACCGGCACGGGCACCGGCCTCGATGGCCATGTTGCACAGGGTCATGCGCCCCTCCATGGAGAGGCTGCGAATGGCGCTGCCGGCAAACTCGATCGCGCAGCCGGTGCCGCCGGCCGTGCCGATACGCCCGATAATGAAGAGCGCCACATCCTTGGCCGTCACGCCGTGCGGCAGTTCGCCCTCAACGGTGATGCGCATGTTGCGCATCTTTTTCTGGATCAGGCACTGGGTGGCCAGCACATGCTCGACCTCGGAGGTACCGATGCCGTGGGCCAGCGCGGCAAAGGCGCCGTGGGTCGAGGTATGCGAATCACCACAGACCACCGTCATGCCGGGCAGCGTCGCGCCCTGCTCCGGCCCCATGACATGGACAATACCCTGGCGAGGATCGTCCATGCCGAACACGGTGATACCGAAATCGCGGCAGTTGGACTCGAGCGTCTCGACCTGTATCCGGGCAATCGGGTCCTCGATGCCGCGCTCACGCCCCAGGGTAGGCACATTGTGGTCAGGGACCGCCACCACCGAGTCGGTGCGCCACGGACGACGCCCGGCCAGACGCAACCCTTCGAAGGCCTGCGGTGAGGTGACCTCGTGGACCAGATGGCGGTCGATATAGAGCAGGGCCGTACCGTCCGCTTCCTGGCGAACGACATGGGCCTCCCACAACTTGTCATAGAGCGTCTTGCCTGCCATGTCACCTTACCGGAGAAAATTGAATTATGTTACAGCACCGTTTCCCTGCGTGCCACTGCGTACCATGCCAGTAGCCACGCCAATACGGCGCAGAAGGCCCCGAAGAGAAAGATCGACAGGCTGCCCAGACCGCTCCACAGGTAGCCGGAGAGCAGCGCGCCGAAAGCCCCACCCGCACCGAAGCTAATGCTGCTGTAGAGTGCCTGACCCCGTCCCTGGTGGCTCCCGGTGAAGTAGCGGTGGATCAGGGCGATGGCGACGGCGTGATAGATCCCGAAACTGGCGGCATGGAGTAGCTGCGCCCCGGCAATCAGGCTGGGCGAGGCCACAAAGAGACCGATCACGACCCAGCGCAGAGCGGTCAGTGCCAGTGCCGCCAGCAGGAGGCGGCGCAGACCAAATCGCGGGACCAGGCGGTGCATGATCAGAAAGACCGCCACCTCGGCCAGCACGCCGAGCGCCCACAACAACCCGATGGCCGAACCGCTGTAGCCGGCCTCTTTCAAATAGATGGTGTAGAAGGTGTAGTACGGTCCGTGGCTGGCCTGCACCAGAAAACAGACGCCCAGCAATGCCAGCACTTCCGGCCGTCGCACGACCCGCCAGAGCGACCCCTGCTCCAGCGGCAGGTAGGCGGTGGCCCGCTCGGGAACCCACAGGCTGGCCAGCCAGAGCAGGACAAAGAGCGTCAGCACCACCGGCGGCAGCAACGCCGCGCCAAACAGGTCGAGCAGACTGCCCAGCCCGGCCACCGCCAGAATGAAACCGACCGACCCCCACAGCCGAATACTGCTGTAGCGGTGCACCTGATCGCCGAGGTGGTTGAAGGTGGTCGCTTCGAACTGAGGCAACGCGGCATTCCAGAAGAAGCTGAACAGCAGCATGACCAGCGCCATCGGCCAGAAACCCTGCACCAGAAAGACGGCGGCAAAGCTGAGCGCCCCCAACAGGGTGCCGCTGCGCACTACCGCCATGCGCCGACCGTGGCGGTCCGCCAGCCAGCCCCAGACCAGGGGCGCCACCAGCTTGGTCGCCAGGGTCAGCGCCATCAACTGGCCGATCTCCACCGCCCCGAAACCCAGCCCTTGCAGGTAGAGCGCCCAGTACGGCATCAACGCGCCAACCGAGGCAAAGTAGAAGAGATAGAACGACGACATGCGCCAGTACGGCATGGTGGGGAAAGGTCCTCTGCGGGTCGGGCTGCCCTATTCTCTCAGCTTGAACGGCATTGAGGAAGTTCGGGGCGCGAATGATTCCCTCCAGAAGGCAGGTCTGCTAACCTTATCCCATTGTAATTCTGCCGAGTCGTGCGAGGTTATTCACGGTGTCCCGTTCTTTCCGCTGGCTGATCCTCCTTTCATGGCTGCTGCCCTTCGGCGCCATGGCCGTCGAACTGGGCACGCTGCGCATACACTCCTCCCTGGGCGAGCCTCTGCTGGCAGACATCGAACTCATCGATCTGCCTGCTGACACCTTCGAGGGACTGAGCATTACGCTGGCCAGTGAGGACGAATACGTCTCACTGACTACCCACACTCAGCCGGAGATCGCCCTCAATCTCGATCTGATTCACGATGCGGTCGGCATCCCGCGACTGCGCATTACCAGCCGCCAGCCCGCGCAGGAGCCGTTCATGGTACTGCTGCTCCGCGTCGAGCTAGGTGAACGCGAGCGGCTACGTGAATACACGGTGCTGCTCGATCCGCCCGCCTGGCGACGCCCGAGCCTGCCCGCCGTGGCACAGCAACCCGCACTCCACAGAGACCCGGATGCAGCACAAACACGTGCAACTGCACCGGAACCGTCTTTCACTACACCAGCAGCCGCTTCAGCTGAACACCCACCGCTTCCGCGCGAGTATGGACCAGTCAGACGAGGCGAAACGCTCAACATGATCGTCAATGCACTGATCACTGATCAACCCGTGACCGTCTCGCAAATGATGCTGGCCATCCTGCAGTACAATCCCCACGCCTTTGCCGACAACAATGTCAACCGGCTACGTGCCGGTGTCGTGCTCAATATTCCTGATCCTGAGACAGCTTCTCTCGTTTCACATGAAGAGGCGCAAGCACTTATTCGCGAGCAGCATCGAACGTTTCAAGAACAGGTGCGCCAGGCACAGCGAGAGCGCGAGGTGGCAGAAGCGGTCCCACAGCTCCCTGCAGAGACTGCTGTCGAACCTTCACCCCATGAGCACGTGGACGCATCAAAGCCCGAGCCACGCCTGCGACTACTGGCCGCCGATGACGAGGATAGCGCGGAAACAGCGGCCCGAGCGCCGGTGCAGGAGCTGACCCAAACCGACCCGGATACAGCGGGGAGCGCGTCACGCGGCCTTGGCCTGCTCGACCGAGAATTGGCCCTGGCCCAGGAAGAACTAGAGGTCGCTCAGCGACAGAAAGAGGTCCTGTTGGAACGGGTAGAGGAGCTTGAGGCACAGAACGACCAGATCCAGCAACTGCTGCAGATGCAGAATGAGCTGCTGATGGAGATCATGCGCCTGCGTGCGGAGGCCGAGGCCGGCCGGCCGTCGGAGAACCTGACCCAGCGCCTGCTTAACGAACCGCTGCTGGCCGTGCTCTTTACCCTGCTGCTGGCGATTGTCGGGATCCTGTTGTACGACCGCCACCAGTTCAAACGTCAGCTGGAGGCGGCAGATGAGTCTACCCGATAGCGCGGCAGTTCGACCAAAGGGCGGCGGCGAAAATGGCGCAGGTGGCTGCCGCAGCCGACGCGGCAGTCACTCGCGCCGAAACCGGCTTGCACGACATTGCCGCCCAGCGCCTGATTCAGTACACACTCAGCCTGATGGGTGACGTGGACGGCAACGATCCGCGCCGCCGGCTCGGCCAGCAGGTAGTCGATATGCCAACGTAGGCGCTTCTCGCTGCGCAGGTGGCGGGCGACCCGACTGGGCAGACGGCCGCCGCGCGCGCTGCCGGTATAGAGATACCAGCCAGACGGAAAGCAGCAGGTACCCAAGCGACCGACGGTCACCCTGCAACTGCGTGCCAGCCGAATCACCAGCAGATAGGTCTCGGCCCCCTCCGTTTCTGGCTCGGCAGTGGTATGATTGCATCCAGCCATGAATTCAACCTATCGTGACAGAACCCTCGCCTTGGCGGGCCTCTTTCTGGCCACCTCCCTGGTCGCCCAGACCGCCCGTCGTGGCATGGCCGACAGCGATGCCCTCGCCTGCAGCCTCGGCTCGCTCTTCATCGAAGAGCCCACCGACACGCTCGACGTCTATGGAGGTCAGCTCAATCGGCTGCGGCCGGGCCTGCTCGCTCTGCGCGAACAGCTGGGTACGCCGCGCCGCTCCCCCGAACAAATCGAACCGACCCGCTATGCCATTGGTTTACTCCATCTCGAGCGCAAGCTGATGCGCAACCCGGCGATGCTGAGCGGGCTGGATGAAGGCATCCAACGCGCCCGTCAGCAGGTCGACCACTTCGGCCTGCTGCACGCCAATGTCATGGCCGGCCTGGCCGACACCTACAGCCGCATCATCAGTCCACTCGGGCCGCGCATCCTGGTCAACGGTGAACAGCTCCATCTCGGTAACCCTGACACCGCCAACCGCATCCGCGCCCTGCTGCTGGCCGGTATCCGCTCTGCGGTTCTATGGTATCAGGTCGGTGGTCGACGCTGGCAGATCATCCTGGGCCGGCGACGGCTGTTGCAGCAGACGGAGGCGCTGCTGGCCGAGCCGCCCCCCGAAGAGGACGGGCCATGAACAGCGCTCTGCCGACCGCCCACCCTGATCGGCACACCATCCACGACGAGATCCACAGCCGCTTCTCGCAGGCAATCGCACCGCCGGCACGCGCCTCCTGGATCGCCCTGCTCAGCCCACGCGAGGCGATTGGACAGGAGCGCGAGTGCGCCGCCGCGCTCTGTCGCCACTTCGGGGTCGACGAGCCGATGGCCGCCGAGAACTTTCTGGCCCGCGACCTCGGTCCGCTGCGCATGCGCTGGGAGCGGCACAACGAGTTCTCATCCTGGGCCTTCTTTGTCGAAGGCCCTTTCGACGCACCGTTTGACCACCCACCGATCACGCAACTGCCCTCAACCTGGCTGGCCAGCCTGCCCGGCGAGACGCTGGCCGCGATCCACCTCGCCCTGGAGGCGCGCGATGCACCCGCACGCTCACTGGAGGCGATAGCCGCCCTGTTTGCCGGCAACACCTTCGTCGGCAACCGGGTTGCCGGTGGCGATGCCGAGGTCTGGACCGACCTGCGTATCCATGAGGACGGCTTCTCGCGCTTTCTGGTGCGCGACATCGATCTGACCCAGCGCCAAGCGGGGCGGACCGTCCAGCGCCTGTTCGAGATGGAGACCTACCGGCTGATGGCGCTGCTCGCCTGGCCGATGGCCAAACGCATGATGAGCCAGCTCAACCAGCTGGAGAGTCGTCTTAACCGTTTGAGTGACGAGATGGCCGCCCTGCCCCATCTGAACGCCCCCGATCGTCCACAGCAACTGCTGGCAGAACTGACCGGGCTGGCTGCCGAAGTCGAGCATCTGAGCAACCACACCAGCACCCGGCTGCAGGCCTCACAGGCCTATGCCGCCCTCGTCGACAAGCGCTTCGAGCAGATGCGCGCCGTGCGCATCCCTGGGCTGCAGACGCTGTGCGGCTATATCAACCGGCGTCTCGACCCGGCGATGCGCACCTGCCACTCCCTGAGCGAGCGACTGGAATCACTGGCACGACGCATCTCGCGCACCGGTGACCTGCTGCGCACCCGGGTCGACGTGCTGCTGGAGCAGCAGAACCGTGACCTGTTGCGTTCGATGAACCGACGCGCCCACCTGCAATTGCGCCTGCAAGAGACGGTCGAGGGGCTCTCGGTCATCGTCATCAGCTACTACCTGACCGGGCTGATCGGCTACCTGCTCAAGGGGAGTGAGGCAGCCATCGGTCTACCCATCCCGGTCAATGTCGCGATCGGGCTCAGCGTCCCGCTGGTGGTGGTCACCGTCTGGCTGACCATGCGCCGCATGCGCAGCCGGCTGATGCGCCGTCACGGCGCCGGCGAAGCGGACGAGGACGACGCCAGATAGACCGGCTGACGCCGGCTACCCCACTGCCCGGGGCGCGACTCGAAATGGCCGGCCAAAGGGGTGCCACAGACGCCGCACCGCCCGCCATCCTCCAGCCCCCAGTGGCCGATCCGGTAGCCGCTGCGCTCGATCAGCAGCGCCCCGCAGCCGGGGCACCAGGTGCTCTCCCCCTCAGGGTCGCGGATGTTGCCGAGATAGACGTGACGCACCCCGGCCTCGCGGGCGATCTGCCGCGCTCGCTGCAGGGTGGCCAGCGGTGTCGGCGGTGTCTCCAGCATCTTCCAGGCGGGAAAGAAGGCGGAGAAGTGCCACGGCACCTCCGTACCGAGCCGCTCCACCACCCAGCGCGCCATCGCCTCCAGCTCGGCCGGGCTGTCGTTCTCGTCCGGGATCAGCAGCGTGGTCAGTTCCAGCCAGCAGGCCGTCTCGCGATGGATATACTCGATCGTCTCCAGCACAGGCGCCAGTGACGCGCCGGCCAAGCGGCGGTAGAAGCCCTCACTGAACGCCTTGAGATCGATATTGGCCGCATCCATCACGCCATAGAACTCGGCCCGGGGTTCGGCACAGACGTAGCCGGCACTGACCGCCACGTTGGCCACCCCATGAGCACGGCACGCCTGGGCCACATCGACGGCGTACTCGTGGAAGACGACCGGGTCGTTGTAGGTGTAGGCGATCGAGCGACAGCCGTGCTGCCGCGCCGTCAAGGCCAACTGCTCGGGGCTGGCCGCATCACACAGCACATGGGTATCGCGCGCCTTGCTGATATCCCAGTTCTGGCAGAAGCGGCAGGTCAGATTGCAGCCGGCCGTCCCGAAGGAGAGCACCGGTGTGCCGGGGTAGAAGTGGTAAAGCGGCTTCTTCTCGATCGGGTCGATACAAAAACCCGTAGAGAGGCCGTAACTGGTCAACACCACCCGGTCGCCCTGACGTGCCCGCACGAAGCAGAGCCCGCGCTGCCCCTCCTTGAGGTGGCAATCACGTGGGCAGAGCGTGCACGCAATGCGTCCGTCATCCAGCTGGCGCCAGTAGCGGGTTGCCACGGTATGAGCAGGGTCGAACGATTCCATGCATCGACTATAGCCGCTCGTCCAGCCGCTGCAACCTCATCCGACTTGAAAATTGACCATTGGGTGCCATGCTCAAGACATGACTGAGACAACCTTGCGCAAACCGGCCGTAGCCGGCCTCTTCTATCCGGACGATCCACAGACGCTTGATGCGACGGTCGACGCACTGCTGGCCGGTGCCGATACCGGTCATGCACAGGCGCAGGCCCCCCGCGCCATCGCAGTCCCGCACGCCGGCTACATCTACTCCGGCAGCGTGGCGGCATCGGCCTACGCCAGGCTACTGCCGTTTCACGGACAGTTCCACCGTGTCATCCTGCTCGGCCCGGCCCACCGTGTGGCGCTGCACGGCATGGCCTTGCCCACGGTCGACGGCTTCGCCACACCACTCGGTCGCGTGGCCATCGACACCACGGCACGCGAGCAGCTGCACGCACGGCACTCGGTCGTGCTCGACGATCGGCCCCACCGGGATGAGCACAGTCTGGAAGTCCAGCTGCCGTTCCTGCAGAAGGTACTCGACCGCTTTACCCTGGTGCCTCTGGTCGTCGGCACCACCACGCCGGAAGCCGTGGCCGAAGCCATGACACCGTGGATCGATGACCCACACACGTTGCTCGTCGTCAGCACCGATCTGAGCCACTATCACGACTACGCCACGGCCAGATCGATCGACGCCCAGACCTCGTCTGCGATCGAGTCTCTGCAGGGCGATACGATCGACACCGCACAGGCGTGTGGCGCGCTCCCGCTGCGCGGACTCCTGCTGCTGGCACAACGCAGGGGGATGTCGGTGACGACACTCGACATCCGCAACTCAGGCGACACGGCCGGCCCACGCGACCGGGTCGTCGGCTATGGGGCATGGGAATTTCATGAAACGGCTCAACCCGACACAGTTCGACTGGCTGCTTGATCTGGCCGAATCGACCCTGCACGAGGTACTCGGTCTGCCCGGTCGGACGCTGCCCCCACCCGATGGGGGGCTCATCACGGCTCCCGGCGCCAGCTTCGTGACCTTGATGCATGACGAACGACTACGCGGCTGCATTGGCACGCTTGAAGCGGTACGCCCCCTTCACGAAGATGTCCGCGCCAACACCCGTGCAGCGGCACTCGACGACCCCCGATTTCCCCCATTGCGCCGGGAAGAGCTGGCAGGACTCGAACTGAGCCTCTCGGTACTCAGCCCGCCCGCCCCGCTCGACTTCATCGATGAACGCGATCTGGTCGAACAGTTACAGCCGGGAATCGACGGGGTCATTCTCGAGGCAGATAGCCACCGCGGCACCTTTCTTCCGAGCGTCTGGTCCACCCTACCCGATCCGGTCGAGTTTCTGATCCAGTTGCGACGCAAGGCCGGGCTACCGGGCGACCTGCCACTGGAGCGAACAACCCTCTGGCGCTACACCACCGAGTCGGCCAGCCGTCGCCTCACTCCGGCTTGACCGTACCCCAGCTCTTGCAGCCTGGGCAGAGCCAGTGCAATTGGCGACCGCCAAAGCCACACCGCTCACAGCGGTAGAGAAGTGCTGCCTGGGCCAGCTGTTCAACCGGTTCCGCGATCACCTCCAACGCCTCCTTGACCGCCCCCTCTGACTGAGCCTGCTTCAGCTCAAGCTGAAGACGCAGAGCGCGCAGTGAAGGATGACGACGGCTGTAGTCGTGCATAAAGGCCAACGCCGCCGCCGGCCCATCCTGCTCCTGGATGGTCGCCATCAGCACCTCCATGGCCCGCTCATTGCCGTAATCATTGAGCACATGGCGCAGCCAGTCGACCATCTCCCGCACCTCACCCACGGCCCGGTAGGCCGTCAGCAACGGCTCGACCACCTCTGGCAAGTAGGCCGGATCCTGCTGTTCGACACGACGATAGGCGCGAATCGCCTGACGCCAATGCTCACTTTCCAGCGCCAGGGCGCCCTCCAGCAGACTCGCACGAACACAGCCGGCGTGGCTCTCCAGGGCACGTTGCACCATCCGGCGAGCGCGTCCACTCTCACCGCCGCGCCGAGCCACCTCGGCCAGTTCACAATAGTGCTGGGCCACCACAGCACCCATCAAGCGCCCACTCACCTGCTGCACACGCAGCGCCACCTCGACCGCTTTCAACCACTCCTTCTCCTGTTGATAGATGTCCAACAGGTTGAGCAAGACACGTTCGCTATGGATGCCACGATCAGCCAGATCGACAAAGAGGCTCTCGGCACGGTCAAGCAGACCCGCCTTGAGATAGTCCTCGCCCAGTTCATAGAGCGCCTGCGCGCGCGCCTCCCGACTCAGGTTGGGACGGGCGATCAGGTTCTGGTGGATGCGGATGGCACGATCGACCTCGCCCCGACGGCGAAAGAGGCTGCCCACGGCGATATGGGTCTCGACCGTCTCGCTGTCGATCTCGATCAGGCGGATAAAGACCTCGATCGCCTTGTCCGGCTGCTCGTTGAGCAGGTAATTGAGCCCACGAAAGTAGTCCGAGGGCAACTCACTGCACTCGCTGTCACGCCGGCTGCGACGACGGCCGGCCACCCAGCCGCTCAACGCAGCGACCGGCAGCAGCAAAAAGAGGAGTTCCAGCCCCATCTGGCTACTCAATCGTGGTCACGAAGCGGCAACGCGCGCAGGTTCATGACCTCCTTCTCGGTCACTGCCGCCTTGCGCCTGACTCGGGCCAGCTCGATGCGACTCTGGATCACCACCGAGAGACTCGCCGCAATCCCGAGCAGAGCGCCCACCAGCAGGGTCAGTGCCAACAGCAGCGACAGCGAGATATCGAGGCTGCCGTGGTAGTAATCGAAGTGCACCCGTTCGCTGTTGCGCATGGCCAGGGCCACACCGAAGAGGGTGACGATCAGAAAGAAGAGCAGACTGAGTAGACGTTTCACGATCAACGCTTCCCTTGAGCAAAAAAAGACGGCACGAGTTCACACCCGTGCCGTCTCAGGGGAGTACGTGACTCCGTAATCTGAACAGCGCCGCATCAAGTACCGCTCTGGATGCGTACCGTTTCCTTACTGCTGTCGACCCGTTCCCGCAGCTCCTTGCCCGGCTTGAAGTGAGGCACATGCTTGGCAGGAAGCTCGACCGGCTCGCCGGTCTTCGGGTTGCGGCCAACCCGGGGTGGCCGATAATGGAGCGAGAAGCTGCCAAAGCCGCGGATCTCGATCCGTTCACCATTGGCCAACGCCTGAGTCATCTGCTCAAGAATCGACTTGACCGCGAGCTCGACATCCTTGTAAGCCAGCTGCGTCTGCTGGCCCTGGGCAAGGGTTTCGATCAATTCCGATTTGGTCATATCGTCTCCAACGGGTAACCGAACCGGTCAGCCGGGTGCCGCACGCGGCACCCGGTACCGGATACGCTCAGCTGTCGCTTCGCTGGCCCATCTGCTCCTTGAGCAGATCGCCCAAGGTCGGATTGCTGGCCGGGGCATTGCGGGTGTAATCCTGCACCGCCTCGACCTCGTCCTGGCTATCCTTGGCCTTGATCGAGAGCATGATGTTACGGTTCTTGCGATCGATGTTGATGATCTTGGCTTCGACCTGATCACCCACGTTGAGCACCGTACGGGCATCCTCGACACGGTCTCTCGACAGTTCGGAAGCGCGCAGATAGCCTTCGATCTCATTGTCGCCATCGAGGACCACCACGGCGCCCTTGGCATCGACTTCCTTGACCGTACCGGTGACGATGCTGTTCTTGCCATGGCTCGCGGTCCAGTCGGCCATCGGATCGCCGTCGAGCTGCTTGATGCCCAGCGAGATACGCTCCCGCTCCGGATCAACCACCAGCACCACGGCCTCGACCTCGTCACCCTTCTTGAAGTTGCGCACGGCCTCTTCTCCCGGCACCGTCCACGAGATATCGGAGAGGTGGACCAGGCCATCGATACCGCCATCCAGGCCAATGAAGATACCGAAGTCGGTGATCGACTTGATCTTGCCACTGACCTTGTCGTTCTTGCTGTGGCTGGCAGCGAACTCGTCCCACGGATTGGGCTGGCACTGCTTCATGCCCAGCGAGATACGACGGCGCTCGGCGTCGATATCGAGCACCATAACCTCGACCTCGTCGCCCACCTGGACCACCTTCGCCGGGTTGACGTTCTTGTTGGTCCAGTCCATCTCGGAGACGTGCACCAGACCCTCGACGCCATCCTCGATCTCGACGAAGGCACCGTAATCGGTGATGTTGCTGACCTTGCCGAAGACGCGGGCGCCTTCCGGGTAGCGGCGTTCGATATCGACCCACGGATCTTCACCGAGCTGCTTGAGACCGAGCGAAACGCGCATGCGTTCGCGATCGAACTTGAGCACCTTGACCTCGATCTCGTCGCCGACATTGACCACTTCGCTCGGGTGGCGCACACGCTTCCACGCCATGTCGGTGATGTGCAGCAGACCATCGATGCCACCCAGGTCGACGAAGGCGCCGTAGTCGGTGAGGTTCTTGACGATGCCCTTGAGCACCTGTCCTTCTTCCAGGTTTTCCAGCAGTGCTTCGCGCTCTTCGCTGCCCTCGGCCTCGACCACGGCACGGCGCGAAACGACCACGTTGTTGCGATGGCGGTCGAGCTTGATGACCTTGAACTCCAGCTCCTTGCCTTCGAGATAGGAGGTGTCGCGAACCGGACGCACATCGACCAGCGAACCGGGCAGGAAGGCGCGGATGTCGCCAACGTCGACGGTGAAACCACCCTTGACGCGGTCGGTGATGAAGCCGGTGATGGTCTCTTCGGCCTCGAACGCCTTCTCCAGGCGGGTCCACGATTCGGCGCGGCGAGCCTTCTCGCGCGACAGGCGGGTCTCGCCGAAGCCGTCTTCAACGGCCTCGAGGGCGACATCGATCTGATCACCGATGCTGACTTCGAGTTCACCGCTCTCGTTGCGGAACTGTTCGAGGGGGATCACGCCTTCGGACTTGAGTCCGGCGTTGACGATGACCATTTCACTGGTGATGTCGACCACGGTGCCGACAACGATTGCGCCGGGGCGCATCTGGGTCTTGGAGAGGCTCTGTTCAAAGAGCTCGGCAAAGCTTTCGCTCATAACGATGTTGTTTCCCTGGAAAACCCGACGGGGCTGCCGCCGGAGCCTGGTTGTGGCCGCACAATGCGGCATGAACAATGACTTACAGTACCTGATCACCAAAGCGCTGACGACACAGGCGGGCCACCTGCTGCATCACCTCTTCGATACCGATCGACGAGGTCTCGACTTCAATGGCGTCCTCGGCCGGACGCAATGGCGCGGTACTGCGCTGACTGTCGCGGGCATCGCGTTCGGCGATCTCCGCAACAAGGTTCGAAATATTAGCATCGATACCCTTTTCTTTCAACTGCTTGTAACGACGATTTGCACGTTCTTCTGCACTGGCGGTCAAAAAGAGCTTGAGCGGCGCATCCGGGAAGATCACCGTACCCATGTCGCGCCCATCGGTCACCAGCCCCGGCAGCCGGCGAAAGGCGTGCTGGCGCGCCACCAGCGCCGTGCGCACGGCTGGCAAGGCGGCGACCTTGGAGGCGCGGTTACCCGCCGTTTCGCTGCGGATCACCAGGGTGACATCCTCCCCCTCCAGCACCACCTTGAGATCGTCGGCGTGCAGATCGAACTCGACATCGAGCGCCTCGGCCAGTGCCGCCAGCGCCGCCTCGTCGTCCAACGCGACACGGTGGCGCTCGGCGGCCAGGCCGACCAGCCGGTAGAGGGCGCCACTGTCGAGGTAGTGCCAGCCGAGGTCACGCGCCAGACGCTGGCTGACCGTGCCCTTGCCCGAGCCGCTCGGGCCGTCGATGGTGATGACCGGGACCGACCGGCTCATGCCGCCTGCGCCTCTTGCAGTGTCAACCCACAAGCCGAAGCCAGCGCGACAAAACCGGGGAAGGAGGTATCGACATTGGCGCAGTCGCGGATCGTGATCACGCCGTTGGCGCGCAGGCCAGCCATGGCAAAGGACATGGCGATACGGTGGTCGCCGTGGCTCTGCACCTCGCCGCCGCCGATCGGTCCCGGCTCGATGACAATGCCGTCGTCGGTCGGCGTGGCGCTGACACCCAGCGTCTGCAGACCGTCCGCCATGACCTGAATACGGTCCGACTCCTTGACCCGCAGCTCACGGGCCCCGGTCAGTACGGTGCGCCCCTCGGCACAGGCGGCAGCGATGAAGAGGGCGGGAAACTCATCGATCGCCAGCGGCACCAGCGCCTCCGGGATCTCGATGCCGCGCAGCGGGGCACCCCCGCGCACGCGCAGATCGGCGACCGGCTCACCACCGATATCACGCTCGTTCTCCAGCGCGATATCGGCCCCCATCAGACGCAGGATGTCGAGCACGCCGGTACGGGTCGGGTTGATCCCGACATGGCGCAGCAGCAGGTCGGAGCCCGGTGCGATCGCCGCGCCGACCAGAAAGAAGGCTGCCGACGAGATGTCGCCCGGCACGTCGATGGCCGTGGCTTGCAGGCGGGCACCCCCCTCGACACAGACCGTTGCCCCGTCGCGCTCGACCGGGCAGCCGAAAGCGGTCAGCATGCGCTCGGTATGGTCGCGTGACGGCGCCGGCTCGGTCACGCAGGTGCGCCCCTGCGCACTCAGCCCGGCCAGCAGCAGGGCCGACTTGACCTGGGCACTGGCCACCGGCATCGGATAGTCGATGCCGCGCAGGGCGCGCCCACCGCGGATGTGCAGCGGCGGCGTGCCTTCGGGCGTCGCCTCGATCTCGGCCCCCATCTGCCCCAGCGGCTCGGTGACCCGGCGCATCGGACGGCGCGATAATGAGCCGTCACCGATCAGGGTGACATCAAACGGCAGGGAGGACAGCAGCCCCGAGAGCAGACGCATCGAGGTGCCTGAGTTGCCCAGATCGAGCGGACCGGTCGGCGCTTGCAGCGCTTCCGGTCCGTGGCCATCCACCACCACCCGCCCACGCTCGTCGGGGCCATCGATGCTCACGCCCATGGCACGAAAGGCGTTCAGCGTGGCCAGGTTGTCGGCACCGGAGAGAAAGCCGTCGATGGTGGTGCGCCCATGGGCAAAGGCACCGAACATGATCGCCCGATGGGAGATCGACTTGTCACCCGGCACCCTTGCCTCGCCCTGAAGGCGGCCACCGGGGGTGACCTGAAAGATACGCTCTGTCATTGCACTATGGCTCCTCACGGGTAAAACGGTCGCGCGCCGTCTTGGCCCGGCTGAATCGGTCTATCAGTGTGGATTCATCGCCCTGCTCTACCGCCGTGATGATACGGTCGAGATCGGCGCGAAAATCGCGCAGCGCCTCACCCAGCGCCGCTCGGTTGGCGAGACAGATGTCGCGCCACATGGCCGGATCACTCGAGGCGATGCGGGTAAAGTCACGAAAGCCACCGGCAGCGTAACGGAAGATCTCACGTCGCTCGGCCTTTCGGGCCAGGTTGTCGACCAGGGTATAGGCCAGCACGTGCGGCAAGTGGCTGGTCTCGGCCAGCACCTGATCGTGGTGTTCGGCGCTCATCTCGACCACGTCGGCACCGCACGCCTGCCATAGCTCGCGCACCCGCTCCAGTGCCGCACCGCCGGTCTCCGGCTCCGGGGTCAGAATGACGCGCCGCCCGTCGAAGAGTTCGGCAAAGGAGGCCTCGACCCCATTGCGCTCGGTTCCGGCGATCGGGTGGCCCGGCACGAAGTTGGCCGGCAACGTACCGAAGACCGCGCGGGCCGCCGCCACCACGCTGCCCTTGGTGCTGCCGACATCGGTGATGATCGCATCATGACGCAGGTGCGGTGCAAGCTCGCGCAGGACCGCTTCGATCGCCAGCACCGGCACACACAGCACAATGCCATCCGCCTCGGCAGCCGCCGCCGCCAGATCGGTCGTGGCCTGATCGATCACGCCGAGTTCGACGGCACGCTCCAGATGGGTCAGCGAGCGACCACAGCCGATGATCTCACCGGCAAAACCGGCCCGACGCAGCGCACGCGCCAACGAGCCACCGATCAGGCCGACACCGACGATCAGCAGACGAGCCAGTGGCGGAGGTGCCGTCAAGACTCACCCCTTTTCTCAATAACAGACTTCATCGCACTGATGAAACGACTATTTTCCACCTCGCTACCGACCGTAACGCGCAGATAACCGGGCAGGCCGTAGCCGTCCACAGGGCGTACAATCACCCCTTGGCGCAGCAGCGCCTCGTAGCTGGCCGCACTGCTCGCCTCACCGCAATGGAAGGCGATGAAGTTGCCGTGAGACGGAATACGCGCAAGACCCAGCCGATCAAGCGCCGCCTCCAGCTGCCGCATGCCGGCCCGGTTGGCCTCGATGCTGCGCTGCTGATGCGCCTGGTCGCGCAAGGCCTCGATGGCGGCGGCCTGGGCCACGCTATTGGTATTGAAGGGCTGGCGCACCCGGCCCAGCAGATCGGCCACCTGCGGATGCGACAGCGCGTAGCCGACCCGCAGCCCGGCCAGGGCGTGCAGTTTGGAGAAGGTCCGCGTGACCACCAGATTGGGCAGCTCATCCAGCCACTGCGAAGCGTCGGGAAAGTCGTCCTCCCCCTGCCAGAGGTCGCTGGCGTACTCCAGGTAGGCCTCATCGACCACCGCAATCACGTGCTCCGGCAACGCCTCGAGAAAACGACGCAGCGACGCCCCATCGACCGCCGTACCGGTGGGGTTGTTCGGATTGGCAACAAAGACCACCCGAGTACGCGCTCCAACCGCTGCGGCCATCGCCTCCAGGTCGTGGCCGAAGTCGCGCGCCGGCACCACCCGCTCGCGGGCGCCGATGGCGCGGGTCACCAAGGGGTAGACGGCAAAGGCGTGCTCGGAGAAGAGCGCCTCTTTCTCCTGGGTCAGAAAGGCGCGTGCGATCAGCTCCAGCACATCGTTGGAGCCGTTGCCGAGGGTGATGCGCTCCGGGGCAAGGCCGTGGTGGTCGGCCAGGGCGCGACGCAGGGCAAAGCCGTTGCCGTCCGGGTAGCGGGCACAGCCGGCGGCGGCGCGCAGAGCGGCCTCGACGGCGCGCGGAGACGGCCCCAGCGGATTCTCGTTGGAGGCCAGTTTGACCGCATCAGTGATGCCGTATTCACGCTCCAGCTCCTCCAGCGGCTTGCCTGGCTGATAGGGCTGCAGCGCGCGCACACCGGGGGCAGCAAGGTCGGCAAAGTCGAAGGGTTCAGACACGTCCCGGATTCTCCGTTGGCAAGGGGCTTGGTGTAGCCGTGGGTCTACAGCGGCGAGCGCTGATAGGAGCCGAGTACCCGCACCATCGCCGCCTCACCCTGGAGCGCCTGCAGTGCCGAGGCCAGACGCGGCTCTTCACGATGGCCCTCGACATCGACAAAGAAGACGTAGTCCCAGGTGCCGCGGCGAGATGGACGCGACTCGATCCGGGTCATCGAGATGCCACTGCTGGCCAGCGGTTCGAGCATGCGGTGCAGCGCACCGGGGCGGTTGGCGGTCGAGAGCAGCAGCGTAGTCTTGTCCTGACCGCTCGGCGGCACATCGTGGCGACCGATGACCAGAAAGCGAGTGGTATTGTTCGGCTCGTCCTCGATATTGGCGGCGAGCACCGGCAACTGGTAGATCTCGGCGGCGGTCTGGCTGGCGATGGCGGCCGCGCCGGCCTCGCCCGCCGCCAGACGGGCCGCCTCGGCGTTGCTGGCCAAGGGAATACGCTCGGCCTGGCCGAGATGCTCATCGAGCCAGCGACGACATTGGGCCAGCGCCTGCTGATGGGCATAAACACGTCGGATGGCGGCCGTTCCTTCGGCCCGGCTGAGCAGGCAGTGGTTGACCCGCAGCTCGACCTCGCCACTGATCTTCAGCGGCGAGTTGAGGAACATGTCGAGGGTATGGCTGACCACCCCCTCGGTTGAATTCTCGACCGGCACCACACCGAAGTCGACCGTCCGCGCCTCGACCTGACGGAAGATCTCGTCGATGGCGCTGCACGGCACCGCCTCGACGGCGTGACCGAACTGCTTCAGCGCCGCGCTGTGGGTATAGGTCCCCTCCGGCCCGAGGTAGGCCACGCGCATCGGCTGCTCCAGCGCCAGACAGGCCGAGATGACCTCGCGAAAGAGGCGTGCCACGGTCTCCCCGGCCAGCGGCCCGGGGTTCTGCTCGCGCACCCGGCGTAGGATGGCCGCCTCGCGCTCGGGGCGGTAGAAGGCGGTCTCGCCTCCCTGCCCGCCCGTCTCGAGTTTGATCCGCGCGACCTCGGTGGCGCACTTGGCGCGCTCGCTGATCAGGCGCAGCAGCTCGCCATCGATCGCGTCGATGCGCTCCCGGACCGTTCCCAGGCGTTGTTCGGATGCGGGGTTGCTCATGGGGTCTCGAACAGGTAGACGGCCAGAACACCCTCGATCGCCCGCAGCCGGTCGGCCAGTGTGGGGACAACGGCGCCATCGAGATCGATCAGGGTATAGGCCAGATTCCCGCGCGAACGGTTGAGCATGTCGATGATGTTCAGCCCCGAATCGGCCAGCGCGGTCGAGATCTGTCCGACCATATTGGGCACGTTGGAGTTGACCACGCCGAGGCGGAACCCCTCGGTACGCGGCATCACCACCTCGGGAAAGTTGACCGCATTGCGCACATTGCCGTTCTCGAGAAAGTCGCGCACCTCCTCGACCACCATCATGGCGCAGTTCTCCTCCGCCTCGAGGGTCGACGCCCCCAGATGGGGCAGCGCAATGACCCGCTCGCATCCCTTCAGGGCGTTGGACGGAAAATCGCAGACATAGCCGCCGACCTGACCCGCCTTGATCGCCGCGACGATCGCCGCGTCATCGACAATGCCGCCACGGGCAAAGTTGAGCACCACCAGTCCCGGACGGGCCGCTCTCAGCCGCTCGGCGTTGATCAGGTTGCGCGTCTCGTCGATCAGCGGGACATGCAGTGTAAGGTAGTCCGAACGGGCCACCAGATCATCCACGCTGCGCGCCTTCTCGACCTCGGCCGAGAGCTGCCAGGCGCCCTCGACGGTCAGACCGGGATCGAAGCCGACCACGCGCATCCCCAGCGCCACGGCGGTATTGGCCACCAACCGACCGATCGCCCCCAGCCCGATCACGCCCAGCGTGCGGCCGGGCAGCTCGGTGCCAACAAAGCGCTTCTTGCCGGCCTCGGTGGCGCTGTTGATCTCGGCATCGCTGCCGCTCAGCCCCTCGGTGAAGGCCCAGGCCGGAAAGAGGTTGCGACTGGCCGCCAGCATGCCTGCGATGACCAGCTCCTTGACCGCATTGGCATTGGCCCCCGGCGCATTGAAGACCGGGATGCCACGCGCACTCATCGCCTCCACCGGGATGTTGTTGACCCCGGCACCGGCGCGCCCGACCGCCTTGAGCGTCTCCGGGATCGCCATCTCGTGCATCTTCTGCGAGCGCACCAGGATCGCATCGGGGTGCTGGATCTCCGAGGCCACTTCGTAGCGGTCGCGCGGCAGCCGCTCCAGCCCCTTGACCGAGATATTGTTGAGGGTAAGAACCTTGAACATGGCGCTTATCCGCGACGCTCCTCAAAGTCGGCCATGAAGGCGACCAGTGCCTCGACCCCCTCCTCCGGCATCGCATTGTAGATGCTGGCCCGCATGCCGCCCACCGAGCGGTGGCCCTTCAGGGTGGTCAGCCCGGCCTCCTCGGCCTCGGCCAGGAAGGTCGCATCCAGGCCGGCGTCGGCCAGCGTGAACGGCACGTTCATCCAGGAACGGTAACGCTTCTCCACCGGGTTGCTGTAGAAGCCTGAGCCATCGATGGTGCCATAGAGCCGCTCGGCCTTGCGCCGGTTGCGCTCGGCCATCGCCGCCAGCCCGCCCTGCTCGAGCAGCCACTCGAAGACCAGGCCGGCCAGATACCAGCCGTAGGTCGGCGGCGTGTTGTACATCGAGTCGTTGTCGACATGGATGGCGTAGTCGAGCATCGACGGAATGCCGATCGGCGCGCCGCCGATCAGATCGTCGCGGATGATCACCACGGTCAGACCGGCCGGACCGATGTTCTTCTGGGCACCGGCATAGATCACCCCGTAACGGCTGACATCGACAGGGCGCGACAGAATCGTCGAGGACATATCGGCGACCAGCGGGACATCGCCACACTCCGGGATAAAGTCGAATTCAACCCCGCCGATCGTCTCGTTCGGGGTGTAGTGCAGGTAGGCGGCATGGCTGTCGAGCCGCCAGGTGGCGACATCCGGCACGGTGGTGAAACGGCTCTCCTGCCCGCTGGCCACCACATTGACCTTGCAGAAGCGCTCGGCCTCGGCAATCGCCTTCTTCGACCAGGCACCGGTATGGAGATAGTCGGCCCGCAGGTTGCCGCGCAGCAGGTTCATCGGCACCATGGCAAACTGCAGGCTGGCCCCGCCCTGCAGGAAGAGCACCTTGTAGTTGTCGGGAATCTGCATCAGTGTGCGCAGATCGGCCTCGGCCTTCTCGGCGATCGACATGAACGCCTTGCCCCGGTGGCTCATCTCCATCACCGACATCCCGGTACCGTTCCAGTCGAGCATCTCCTCACGGGCACGCTCGAGCACGGCCTGCGGCAGCACGGCCGGCCCGGCACTGAAGTTGTAAACCCTGTTCATCACACTCCCCCTGTTATTCCGAACCGCTGTCGGTGTTGTCCTCGGTCACGGCGCCGTCGATCTCGTCATCCTCGGCCTCGTCATCGCCGTTCTCTTCGATACGCGCCATACCGACCAGCTTCTCGCCCTTGCCCAGCGCGATCAGCTTGACCCCCTGGGTATTGCGCGCCAGCGTGGAGACCTCGGTCACACGGGTCCGCACCAAGGTGCCGCCGTCGGTGATCAGCATGATCTGGTGGTCGTCGTGGACCGAGACGGCCCCCACCACGGCGCCGTTGCGCTCGCTGGTCTGGATCGAGATAACCCCCTGCCCGCCGCGACCACGCAGCGGGTAGGCATCCACCGGGGTGCGCTTGCCGAAGCCGTTCTCGGTAGCCGTCAGGATGGCCGCCTCGGGATCGACGATGATCAGCGCGTTGACCCGCTGCCCCTCACCCAGACGGATGCCGCGCACACCGGCGGCGGTGCGCCCCATCGGACGCACGTCGGACTCGTGGAAGCGGATCACCTTGCCGGCATCGGTAAAGAGCATCACATCGCGGTCGCCATCGGTAATGGCGACTCCGATCAGCTGGTTGTCGTCGCGCAGATCGACCGCGATGATACCGGTCGAACGCGGCCGCGAGAAGGCCACCAGCGGCGTCTTCTTTACCGTGCCGTCTGCGGTGGCCATGAAGACGAACTCGCCCTCGGTGAACTCGCGGATCGGCAAGACGGCATTGATGCGCTCGTTCTCCTCCAGCGGCAGCAGGTTGACGATCGGCTTGCCACGCGATGTGCGCCCGGCCTGCGGCAGCTCATAGACCTTGAGCCAGTAGAGTCGCCCGCGGCTGGAGAAGCAGAGCAGCGTATCGTGGGTATTGGCGATGAAGAGATGGTCGACAAAGTCCTCCTCGCGCATGCTGGTCGCCGCCTTGCCCCGCCCGCCGCGTTTCTGGGCGCGGTAGGCATCCAGCGGTTGCGCCTTGGCGTAACCGGCATGCGAGAGGGTCACCACCACATCCTCCTCGCCGATCAGATCCTCCAGCGTCAGGCTGAGGTGGGTCTTGATGATCTCGGAGCGACGCGCATCACCGTACTGTTCGCGCACCGCCTCCAGCTCGCCGCGGATCACCTGCAGCAGGCGCTCGGTGCTGGCCAGAATCTCGAGCAGATCCTTGATAAGATCAAGAATCTCCTTGTATTCATTGAATATCTTGTCCTGCTCAAGACCGGTCAGGCGGTGCAGACGCAGCTCCAGGATCGCCTGGGCCTGCGCCTCGGAGAGACGGTAGCCACCCTCACCCAGACCGAATTCGGTACCCAGCCCGTCGGGACGCACATCCCCGCCGGCACGGGCGACCATCTCGGCGACGATGCCGGGCTGCCACAGCCGCTCCATCAGCCCCGCTTTGGCCTCGGCCGGGCCGGCCGCGGCCTTGATCAAAGCGATCACCGGGTCGATGTTGGTCAACGCCACGGCCAGCCCTTCGAGGATATGGGCCCGCTCGCGCGCCTTGCGCAGCTCGAAGACGGTACGCCGGGTCACCACCTCGCGGCGATGGCGGATGAAGGCGTCGAGCATCTCCTTCAGGTTGAGCAGGCGCGGCTGGCCATCGACCAGCGCCACCATGTTGATGCCGAAGACGGTCTGCAGCTGGGTCTGCTGGAAGAGGTTGTTCAGCACCACCTCGCCCACCTCGCCACGGCGCAGCTCGATCACCATGCGCATGCCGTCCTTGTCGGACTCGTCGCGCAGGCCGGTGATGCCCTCGATCTTCTTCTCCTTGACCAGCTCGGCGATCTTCTCCAGCAGGCGCGCCTTGTTGACTTGGTACGGCAGCTCGGTAACGATCAGCCGCTGACCGCCGTGGTCGCCCTCCTCGAAGTGGGTACGGGCACGGATGTGGACACGGCCACGGCCGGTGCGGTACGCCTCGTTGATCCCCTCGGTGCCGTTGATGATCGCCGCAGTCGGGAAGTCGGGGCCCGGGATGTACGCCATCAGATCCTCGATGGTCAGCTCCGGGTCATCGATCAGCGCCAGACAGGCGTTGATCACCTCGACCAGGTTGTGCGGCGGGATATTGGTGGCCATGCCGACGGCGATGCCGGCCGAGCCGTTGACGAGCAGATTGGGGATGCGCGCCGGCAGCACCACCGGCTCTTTCTCCGACTCGTCGTAGTTGGGGATGAAGTCGACCGTCTCCTTGTCCAGGTCGGCCAGCAGCTCGTGGGCCAGGCGTGACATGCGCACTTCGGTATACCGCATCGCCGCCGGCGAATCGCCATCGACCGAACCGAAATTGCCCTGACCGTCGACCAGCAGGTAGCGCAGCGAGAAGGGCTGCGCCATGCGTACGATGGTGTCGTAGACCGCGGTATCGCCATGCGGGTGGTACTTGCCGATGACGTCACCGACCACGCGGGCCGATTTCTTGTACGGCCTGTTCCACTCGTTGCCCAACTCGCGCATGGCATAGAGCACGCGGCGATGAACGGGCTTCAGGCCGTCACGGACATCGGGCAGGGCGCGCCCGACGATCACGCTCATGGCATAGTCGAGATAGGACTGCTGCATCTCCCCTTCGATGTTGACGGGGAGCACTTCCTTGGCGAAATCGACCATGGGTTAACCGGGTTGTTGAAATGTTTGAGACAAGCGCCTGATTCTACCATGGCGCCACTGCAATCGCATCAGCGACACCCGTAACCGGGGTGGACACCCATGCACTTATGCACACGACATCGGTGAATCATCGACTTGCACACGCGCGCATGATACAGATCAAACTTTTCTGGGATTGTCCGTTAACTCACTGTTTATCAACAGCAAGACAATCTGCCGCCTTTCTGCACAGCGGTAAAAAAAGGGTCGGTATCATAGGCAGATAGCGCGCCACCCAACGCCTTTTCCACAAGGTTATCCACAAGCACTGAGGGGCACCGCCGTCGCCCCCGCCTGGGCGGGCTCGATCACGCCGCGCTCGGTGATGATCGCAGTAATCAGCTCAGCCGGAGTCACATCAAAGGCAGGGTTCCACGCCGCCGCCCCCGGTGCAGCGACACGCTGCCCGGCCAGCGCCAGCACCTCATCGGCGGCACGCTCCTCGATCGGGATGCCGCTGCCGTCAGGCAGGGTCGGATCGATGGTCGAGGTCGGCGCCGCCACGTAGAACGGGATGGCGTGGCGCCGCGCCGCCACCGCCAGCATGTAGGTGCCGATCTTGTTGGCGGCATCGCCGTTGGCGGCGATCCGGTCGGCCCCGACCACGACGCAGCCGACCCGCCCGCTGCGCATCAGCCAGGCAGCAGCGGAATCGGCGATCAACGTCACGTCGATACCGTCCTGCACCAGTTCCCACGCCGTCAGGCGCGCCCCCTGCAGCCACGGACGGGTCTCATCGGCATAGACCGCCGTCACCTTGCCGGCAGCGTGAGCGGCGCGGATCACACCGAGCGCGGTACCAAAGCCGCCGGTGGCCAGCGAGCCGGTGTTGCAGTGGGTCAGAAAGCCGCACGGCTGGTCGATCAGCGCCGCCCCCAGCTCGCCCATGCGCCGGTTGGCAGCGATGTCCTCCTCATGGATCGCACGCGCCTCGGCCAGCAGGGCCGCAAAGGGGTTGCCCGACAGCCCGGCCATGGCACGACGCATGCGGTCGATCGCCCAGAAGAGGTTGACCGCGGTCGGGCGGGAGGCCGCCAGCCGCGCCAGATCGGCCTCGATCGCCTCACGCCACCCCACCGCATCGACCGCGCAGCGCTGGCGCGCGGCCAGGGCGATCCCGTAAGCGGCGGTCACCCCGATCGCCGGCGCGCCACGCACCACCATCTCGGTAATGGCATCGGCCACGGCCGCCACGTCACGGCAGACCACCCACTCGTGCTGCTGCGGCAGACGGCGCTGATCGAGCAGACGCACCCCCTCGTCGCACCACTCGATCGCGCGCACGGTATCATTGTGGACTGTCACCGGATCACCCCCGCTTGGGCGGCGGAACGCGCCGTTTGTGTTCGCTCAGCGCCGTGGCGTACCAAACCAGTTCGGCGGCAAAGTAGGCACCGCGCGCCTCCCAACTCGCGTCGTTCGGCGTGCCGTCCTCGGCAAAACTCTCCTCGACATTCGAGACCGGCAGATTGGCCGGCATCGGAAAGGCACCGAGCCCCAGGGCCAGCAATTGCAACTGCCCCATGCAACTGACACCACCAAAGCCACCGGAAGAGACCGTCACCAGCCCGAACGGCTTGCGATTGAACTCGGCCCACAGGTAGTCCAAAGCGTTCTTGAGCACGCCGGGATAGCTGCGGTTGTACTCCGGCGACACGATCACCAAGCCATCGGCGGCCGCCACCGTGGCGGCGAATTCGGCCAGCCCGGCCGGTGGGTCGTCACGGTGGCCGAACCGCTCTTCCATGGGCGGAAAGTCGTACTCGGCCAAATCGAGCAACGGGCTCTCGACCGCACCCGTCTCGACCAGCTTGCGCTGCACAAAGGCCGCCACCCGCGGACTCATGCGACCACGGCGCACACTGCCGACCACTACCGGAATACTCAACATCGCCTCACTCCTTCTCATCAACCGAGAGTCCGGTATCATACCGCAACGCCCCACCCTCACGCAGCCGACAGCCGGAGCCGCCCGTGAAGCACGCCGACAGCCTGATCTCCGCCCGCTGGATCATCCCGGTCGAGCCCCATGCCACCGTCCTCGAAGAGCACACCGTGGTCGTCGTCAACGGCACCATCGAGGCCGTTCTCCCCACCCGCGAGGCGCTGGCCGACTGGCAGTGCGACCACCCGGTCGAGCTGCCCGGCCACGCTCTGATCCCGGGACTGGTCAATGCCCACACCCACGCCGCCATGAGCCTGATGCGCGGCATGGCCGACGACCTGCCGCTGATGACCTGGCTCAACGAGCACATCTGGCCGGCCGAGGCGCGCTGGGTCGGTGAAGGCTTTGTCCGCGACGGCACCCGATTGGCGATCGCCGAAATGGTGCGCAGCGGCACCACCTGCTTCAATGACATGTACTTCTTTCCCGATATCGCCGCACGGGTCGCCAGCGACGCCGGCATGCGCGCCTGCATCGGCATGATCGTGATCGACTTCCCCACCGCTTGGGCGGCCGACCACGACGACTACCTGCGCAAGGGGCTGGCGGTGCACGACCACTACCGTCACGACCCGCTGATCACCACCGCCTTCGCCCCGCACGCCCCCTACACCGTCTCCGACCTGCCGCTGCAGCGCATCGCCACCTACGCCGAAGAGCTCGACGTACCCATCCACATCCACGTCCACGAGACGGCGGGCGAGGTCGCCCAAGCGCTGGAACAGAGCGGCGATCGCCCACTGGCACGGCTCGACCGGCTCGGCCTGGTCAGCCGCCGGCTGATGGCAGTCCACATGACCGCGCTCGACGACGACGACATCGCCCGCGTCGCCGCCGGTGGTGCCAGCGTGGTCCACTGCCCGCAGTCGAACCTCAAGCTGGCCAGCGGTCTGTGTCCGGTTCAGCGGCTGCTCGACGCCGGCATCAACGTCGCCCTCGGCACCGACGGCGCCGCCAGCAACAACGACCTCGACCTGCTCGGCGAGATGCAGAGTGCCGCCTTGATCGGCAAGATCACCGCCGGCAACGCGGCCGCCGTCGATGCCGCCAGTGTCCTGCGCATGGCCACGCTGGGCGGCGCCACGGCCCTGGGGCTGGACGATCGCATCGGCTCGATCACCCCGGGCAAGGCGGCCGACCTGACCGCCATCGACCTCTCGGCGCTGGAGACCCAACCGGTCTACCACCCGATCTCCCAGATCGTCTACGCTGCCGGACGAGAGCAGGTCAGCGATGTCTGGGTGGCCGGCCGCCGCCTGCTCAAACAGCGCCGCCTGACCACCCTGGATGAAGAGACCCTGTTGGCCAGCGCCGCGCAATGGCGCGAGCGAATGGCCGAATTCGATTAAGATAGAACGATACAGCCAACAAGACGAGCCATGAATACAGAAACAGCCCACACCAATGTCGATCCGGCCGAGGTGGCCAAGTTCGATCAACTCGCCTCGCGCTGGTGGGATCCGGCCGGTGAGTTCAAGCCGCTGCATCGGCTCAATCCACTGCGGGTCGACTACATCGCCACGCGCGTGCCACTGCAGGGGCGCAAGGTGGTCGATGTCGGCTGCGGCGGCGGCATCCTCAGCGAGGCGCTGGCGCGCCGTGGTGCCGAGGTGACCGGAATCGACATGGCCGGCGAGGCGCTCGGCGTCGCCCGCCTGCACCGTCTCGAGACGGGACTCGACATCGACTACCGACAGACCACCGCCGAACAGTTCGCCGACGAGATGGCCGGCCAGTTCGACATCGTCGCCTGCATGGAGCTGCTCGAGCACGTACCTGACCCGGCCTCTCTGATCGCCGCCTGCGCGCGGCTGGTCAAACCCGGCGGCGACCTCTTCTTCTCCACCCTCAACCGCACCCCGCAGGCGTGGCTGCTGGCCGTGGTCGGCGCCGAATACCTGCTGCGCCTGCTGCCCAAGGGAACCCACCAGTACGACACCTTTATCCGCCCCTCCGAACTGGACACCTGGGCGCGCAGTGCCGGGTTGGAGAGCCGGGAGATCACCGGCATGGGCTACCACCCGCTGACGGGCGACTTCTTCGAGACCCGCAACATCAGCATCAACTACATCACCCACTACCGCCGGGAGGGGTGATGTCCAGTCGCTGCGCGATCCTCTTCGATCTCGACGGCACCCTGGCCGACACCGCACCCGATCTGGCTTGGGCCACCAACCGGGTGCTCGAGGAAGAGGGACTGGCCCCGCTGCCGATCGAGACGCTGCGCCCGGCTGCCAGCCACGGGGCCGGTGGACTGCTGCGCCACGCCCTGGGCCGGGATGGGGATGCCGAACGCTTCGAGCGTCGCCGCCAGCGGCTGGTCGAGCACTACCGCACGCGCGACCACGCCGGCACCCGCCTCTTCGACGGCATGGACGCGGTCCTGGCGTGGCTGGAGGGGAATGGCTTTGCCTGGGGGGTGGTGACCAACAAGCCGCAGGCGCTCACCGTACCGCTGATGGAGCGGCTGGGCCTGCTGACACGCTGCGCCGCGCTGGTCAGTGGCGACACGCTACCGACCAGCAAACCTGACCCGGCACCGCTGCTGCACGCCTGCCATCTGGCACAGCTCGACGCCGCGCATACGCTCTACGTCGGGGATGCCGAGCGCGACATCCAGGCCGGTCGTCACGCCGGCATGCGCACCGTGCTGGCGCTCTACGGCTACCTCGGCCCGGATGACCGTTGGACCGAGTGGCAGGCCGACGCCACTGTCGAGACGCCGGACGGCCTGCCCGCGCAGCTGCGTCAACTCATTCCATCGTGCAACCGGCCTTGAGTCTGATTTCAGAACGGCATGCCGCCGCCCATGCCACCACCCATCCGGCCCTTCAGGCTGCGCATCATGTTGGCCATGCCGCCCTTGCCGGACATCTTCTTCATCATCTTCTGCATCTGGGTAAACTGTTTCAGCAGACGGTTCACATCCTGGATCTCGGTGCCAGAGCCCATGGCGATGCGGCGCTTGCGCGAGCCGCGAATCACATCCGGGTAGCGCCGTTCGTGCGGCGTCATCGAGAGGATAATCGCCTCCAGACGGCGTAGCTGCGTGTCGTCATTCGCCTGCTGCTTGACGTGGTCGGGGATCTGCCCCATCCCAGGCAGCTTGTCCATCAACCCGGCCAGACCGCCCATCTTCTTCATCTGCTGCAGCTGCTGACGAAAATCCTCCAGATTAAACGCCTTGCCCTTCTTCAGCTTCTTGGCCAGCTTTTCGGCCTGCTGCTGATCGACATTGCGCTGCGCCTCCTCGACCAGCGAGACGATATCGCCCATGCCGAGGATGCGCGAGACCACCCGCTCCGGGTGAAACGGCTCCAGCGCGTGGTTCTTCTCGCCAACGCCGAGAAACTTGATTGGCCGCCCAGTGACCTGACGGATCGACAGCGCGGCACCGCCGCGTGCATCACCATCGGTCTTGGTCAATACCACGCCGGTCAGCGCCAGCGCTTCGTTGAACGCCTTGGCCGTATTGGCGGCATCCTGACCGGTCATGCTGTCGACGACAAAGAG
>SKWO01000012.1 GCA_007128895.1 Gammaproteobacteria bacterium | reverse complement strand
CCGCTAGAGGAGACCGCGATGAGCGACACCCCACCCGAGCCGACCGCGACCTCCGCAGATGAAGCGCCCGCCCTGACCGGGGTCGGCCAACGTCTGCGCCAAGCGCGCGAGGCACGCCGCCTCTCCATCACCGATGTCGCTGCCAGCCTGCGACTGCATACGCGGCTGGTCGAGGCGCTCGAACAGGAGGCCTTCGACCAGTTTGCCGGCGCCACTTTCGTACGCGGCCACCTGCGCAACTACGCCCGTCTGCTCGACCTGCCCAGCGACGAGATCGTGGCGGCACTGGCCGATGATTCGCACAAACAGCGCCTGACGCCGGAGCTCTGCTCCCCCCCCCAGCTGCCGGAAGAGCGTCATGGTAGTGTTCGACTGGCCACCGTGCTGGTCGCCCTGGCCGTCATTGGCCTACTGCTCGTCTGGGCCATCAGCCACTTCGATGACCTCTTTACCACCGATTCGGACAGTGACGCCCCGCCCCTCTCCGAAAGCAGCGAACAGCTCTACTCACCCATGCCGCTGCCATCCGCCGAGCCACAGCCACCAGCCCCCCCGCCCCAGCCGGTCGCCCCGCGCCCGGCACCACGGGCCATGCCTGAACCGCTTCCGATCCCACCAGAAGCCGGTGACGAGATACCCGTGCCCCCCTCCATCGAGACCCCGCCGGAGCCGATCACCGCTGATCCGGTGTCGCAGCCGACTGCGGAAGCACAACCCGAGACAGCCACGCCCCCTGCCGGCCCGGGTCCGGAACTGGTCCTGCGCTACAGCGCCGAGGCATGGACCGAGGTTCACGACGCCGACGGGCGGCGCCTGCTGCTCGGGGTGCCGCGTGCCGGTGAAGAGCGCCGGGTCAGCGGCGTCGCTCCCTATCGGGTCGTGATCGGCGTGGCGCGTGCGGTCGAGGTCACCTACGACGGCGAGCCGTTCGACACCGCGCCCCACACCCAGCGCGAGATCGCCCGCTTTACCGTCGGCACGCCCGAAGACAACCAGTGAGCGGCGCCGGTTTCGAAATCCAGCGGCGGTGGTCACGCCGCATTCAGGTCGGCCGCGTCGCGGTGGGCGGTGACGCACCGATCTCGGTGCAGAGCATGACCAACACCGAGACCTGCGACGTCGCCGCCACCGTGGCGCAGATCCAGGCTCTACAGGCAGCAGGGGCCGACATTGTGCGGGTCTCGGTGCCGACCCTGGAGGCGGCCGAGGCGTTCGGCGCCATCCGCCAGCAGGTCGACATCCCGCTGGTCGCCGACATCCACTTCGACCACCGCATCGCCCTGCGCGTGGCCGAGCTCGGCGCCGACTGTCTGCGCATCAACCCCGGCAACATCGGACGTGATGACCGCGTGCGCGCGGTGGTCGAGGCGGCACGTGAGCGCGGTATTCCGATCCGCATCGGCGTCAATGCCGGCTCACTGGAAAAGGAGCTGCTCAAACGCTACCGTGAGCCGACCCCACAGGCGATGGTCGACTCGGCCCTGCGTCACATCGACATCCTGCAACAGCTCGACTTCCACGACTTCAAGGTCAGCCTGAAGGCCTCCGACGTACGCATGACGGTAGCCGCTTACCGCCTGCTGGCCGACCGGATCGAGCAGCCGCTGCACCTCGGTATCACCGAAGCCGGCAGCCTGCGCTCGGGCACGGTCAAATCCGCGGTCGGCCTCGGCATCCTGCTCGCCGAAGGAATCGGCGACACCCTGCGCGTCTCGCTGGCCGCCGACCCGATCGAGGAGATACGGGTCGGCTTTGACATCCTCAAGAGCCTTGGCCTGCGTAGCAAAGGGGTCAACCTGATCGCCTGCCCGACCTGCTCACGCCAGAACTTCGACGTCATCGGCGTGGTCAACCAGCTCGAAGAGCGCCTCGACGACATCCTCGAACCGATTGATCTGGCCGTTATCGGCTGTGTCGTCAATGGCCCGGGTGAGGCGCGCGAGGCCGATGTTGGCCTCACCGGCGGCACACCGAGCCTGCTCTATGTCGACGGCAAGCCCTATCGCAAGGTCAATGAACAAGAGATGGTCGACCGCCTCGAGGAGCAGGTACGCGAGGCGCTGTGGCGCAAACAACGTGACAAGGAACTGAAGGGAGAAGCATAAGTTGGCAGCACAGATTCAGGCCATTCGCGGGATGAACGACATCCTGCCCGATGCGACGCCGGCGTGGCTGGCGGTCGAGGACGCCGTGCGCGCCGTCGCCGAAGGCTACGGCTACCAGCAGATCCGCTTGCCCATCGTCGAGCAGACCGCCCTCTTCGCCCGCTCCATCGGCGAAGTGACCGATATCGTCGAGAAGGAGATGTACACCTTTGACGATCGCAGCGGCGAGAGCCTGACCCTGCGCCCCGAAGGCACCGCCGGCTGCGTACGTGCCGCGCTGCAGCACGGCTTGCTCGGGCAGCAGAGCCAGAAGCTCTGGTACATCGGCCCGATGTTCCGCTACGAGCGGCCGCAAAAGGGGCGCTATCGCCAGTTTCATCAGATCGGCCTGGAGGTCTTCGGCCTGCCGGGGCCGGACATCGACGTCGAGCTGCTGCTGCTGACCGCGCGCCTGTGGCGCCGGCTCGGCATGGCCGATGCCGTCGAACTGCAGCTCAACTCGCTCGGCACGCCGGAGGCGCGCGCACAGTACCGCGACATCTTGGTCGACTACCTGCGTCAACACTACGACCGCCTCGACGAGGACAGCCAGCGCCGCCTGGAGAGCAACCCGCTGCGCATCCTCGACAGCAAGAATCCGGAGCTGCAGCCACTGATCGAGGCCGCCCCGCGGCTGGCCGACCACCTTGATGACGCATCCCGCAACCATTTCGAGCAGCTCTGTGCCCGCCTTGACGCCTGCGGCATCGCCTACCGCATCAATCCGCGGCTGGTGCGCGGCCTCGACTACTACTCTGCCACGGTCTTCGAGTGGGTCACCGACCGGCTCGGCGCTCAGGGCGCGGTCTGCGCCGGGGGCCGCTACGACGGGTTGGTGACCCAGCTTGGTGGCAAGCCGGTGCCGGCGATCGGCTGCGCGATCGGCCTGGAACGGCTGGTCGCCCTGCTGCCGGAGCAGACGGTCTACGCCAGCGAACCCCACGCCTGGCTTGCCGTGTTGGGTGACGTAGCGGAGGCCGCCGCCATGCCGCTGGCCGAGCAGCTGCGCGACGCCGTCCCAGGCCTGCGTCTGCAGGTCAACTGTGGCGGTGGCAGCTTCAAGAGCCAGCTGAAGAAGGCCGATCGCAGCGGCGCCGCGGTGGCCCTGCTGCTGGGCGAAGACGAGGCCGCCAGCGCCACCCTGACGCTCAAGCCACTGCGCGACGATGCGCCACAGCAGCGCCTCTCGATCGAGGGCGTGGTAGAATACCTGATCCGACTGAGCAATACGGCCACACCATGAGCGAGAAGACAGACGAAGAACGGGTCGAAGACCTCAAACGACTCTGGCAGCAGTACGGCACCTACCTGATCGCCGGTCTGGTCGTACTGATCGCGGGTGTCTTCGGCACCCGGGCCTGGTTCGACCATCAGCAGGCACGCGCTGAGCAGGCGTCGTTCCACTACCAGCAGCTGATCCAGTATGCCGAACGCAGCCAGCATGGCGAGGCAATCGCCCAAGGGCGTCAACTGCTCGACGACTTTGCCGGTACTGCCTACGCGGCGCTCGGCGCCCAGGTCATGGCCCGGGTCGAGGTCGAACGCGGAGATGCCGACAGTGCCCGCGCCCATCTGCAGTGGTCGTTGGCCAATGCCCGCCTCGCTGAAGTGCGCGACCTGGCCCGTCTTGGACTGGCCCGCCTGCAGTTCGACGCGAACGAACACGACGCCGCCCTGACCACCCTGCGCAGTCGCGAGAATGCCAGTTTCAGCGCCCTCTTCGACGAGCTGCGTGGCGATATCCACGCCAGCCGTGGCGAGACCGAGCTGGCCCGCGAGGCCTACGCCGCAGCGCTCGACCAGTCGACCGCCCAGGGCAGCCGCGAACTGCTGCAAGTCAAATACGACAACCTGTAACACGAGACTCCTTCCATGCGCGCCATCCTCCTCGTTCCCGCCCTGTTCCTGCTCGCTGGCTGCGGCCTCTTCGGCAGCCGCGACCAGGTCGAGCCACCCGCCGAGCTGGTCACCTTCACGCCCAGCGCCGAAGTCCAGCGCCACTGGTCGGTCAGCGTCGGCGGTGACGGTGGACGCCACCTGATCCTCGACCCTTGGGCCGATGGTGAGCGGGTCGTCGCCAGCAGCGCCAACGGGCGCGTCGTCTCGATCGATGCTGCCAGCGGCCGCGCACTCTGGTCACGCAATACCGGCGCCGCTCTCTCCAGCGGCCCCGGTCTCGGTTCCGGCGTCGTCGTGGTCGGCAGCCGCGATGCTCAGGTCATCGCCCTCGACCCCGACTCCGGTGACGAGCTGTGGCGCACAACGGTCAGCAGCGAGGTCCTGGCCCAGCCGCAGGCGGCGCGCGGCATCGTGGTCGTGCGCACCAGCGACGGCAAGGTACACGGCCTGGATGCCGCCGACGGCAGTCGCCGCTGGCTGCACGAGCGCAGTGTTCCCCTGCTGACCCTGCGCGGCAACAGCAACCCGGTGATCCACGGTGACGGCGTTCTGATCGGTTTTGATGGTGGCCGCCTGGCCGCACTCGCTCTGAACAGCGGCGAGCTGCTGTGGGAGCTCCCCGTCGCTGAGCCGAGCGGACGCACCGAGTTGGAGCGCATGGCCGACATCAACGGCACCCCAGTGGTCGCCGATGGTGCCGTGCATGTGACTGCCCACCGTGGCCGCACCCTGATCGCCTCCCTCGACGGCCGCACCCTGTGGGCACGCGACATCGCCTCGCGCGCCGGCCTGGCGATCAGCCGTGACCGGCTCTTTGTCAGCGCCGACGACGACAGCCTCTGGGGACTCGATCGGCGCAATGGCGCGACGATCTGGCGTCAGGAAGCGCTCACCCGCCGACAGCTGACCGCCCCGGCAGTGACCAGCCAGTTTGTTCTGGTGGGTGACAGCGAAGGATGGGTCCACGTCCTGTCACGTGAGGACGGCAACTTCGTCGCGCGCCACCGCATCGATTCAAGCGGCATCGCCGCAGCCCCCGTGGCGGTGGGTGAGACCGTCTACATCATCAGCCGCAGCGGCACCCTTGCTGCCCTGCGCATGCAATGACCCGATGCAGCCGGTCATCGCTCTGGTCGGTCGACCCAATGTCGGCAAGTCGACCCTCTTTAACCGCCTCACCGGCACCCGGGATGCGCTGGTTGCCGATCAGCCTGGACTGACCCGCGACCGCAAATACGGTACCTTCCACCACCACGGCCGCGCACTGCTGCTGGTAGACACGGGTGGCCTGAGCGGCGAGAAAGCCGGCATCGATGTACCCATGGCCGAACAGGCGTGGCTGGCCGTCAGTGAAGCCCACCTGGTCGTCTTTCTGGTTGACGGACGCGCCGGACTGACCCCGGCCGACGAAGCGATTGCCGAACGGCTGCGCACCACCGGCAAGCCGGTCATCCTGGCCGTGAACAAGACCGAAGGGGTCGAACGCCACCTCGCCGGTGCCGAATTTCATGCGCTGGGTCTCGGCGAGCCGTTCTGTGTCTCTGCTGCGCACGGCCACCATATCAACGCCATGGCCGAGCGAATCAACGAGCTGCTGCCCCCCAGCGAGGACGAAGCCGCCGCCTCCGCCGAGGCCACCCCGGGCATCCGCGTCGCCATGGTCGGACGCCCCAACGTCGGCAAGTCGACCCTGATCAACCGCATGCTCGGCGAGGAGCGGGTGCTGGTCTACGACATGCCGGGGACCACCCGCGACAGCATCTTCATCCCCTTCGAGCGCGACGGCCACAGCTACACCCTGATCGACACCGCCGGTGTGCGACGCCGCGCACGGGTCGATGAGATGATCGAGAAGTTCAGCGTCATCAAGACGCTGCAAGCGGTCGAGGCGGCCCACGTCGTGGTTCTGGTGATCGACGCCCAGCAAGGCATCACCGATCAGGATCTGCACCTACTCGGCCTGGTACTGGAGAGCGGGCGCGCACTGATCATCGCCGTGAACAAGTGGGATGGCCTGGAGGCCGATCACCGCGATCGGGTCCGCAGCGAGCTGTCGCGCCGGCTGAGCTTTGTCGACTTCACCCAGCCACGCTTCATCTCGGCGCTGCACGGCAGCGGCGTCGGCGACCTCTTCGACGAGATCCGCCGCGTCCATCGCGCTGCCTTCCGCAACCTGCCTACGCCCCAGCTGACCCGCGTGCTGGAAGAGGCGGTAGCCACCCACCAGCCACCGCTGGTGCGGGGTCGCCGAATCAAGCTGCGCTACGCCCACCAGGGCGGCCACAACCCGCCGTTGATCATCATCCACGGCAACCAGACCGAGTCGATCCCCGGCTCCTACACCCGCTTTCTGGTGCACTACTTCCGCGACCGCTTCCATCTGCAAGGGACGCCGGTGCGCATTGAGTACAAGGGTGGCAAGAACCCCTTCGCCGGCAAGCGCAACCTGCTCACGCCGCGTCAGATCGAGAAGAGACGGCGTCTCAAGCGCCACGTCAAGAAGCAGTGACAGACGCCGCTATTCGAGCGGTGCGGGGCGGCCGAAATGGTAGCCCTGAAACTCCCGACAGCCCAACGCCAGCAACCGCTGGTAGTGGGCCTCGGTCTCGACCCCCTCGGCAATCACCTGCAGGCCGAGCGCCTGGGCGAGCTGGATGACCGCGACCACAATCGCCTCATCCTCGCTGTCCTCCAGCATGTCACGTACAAAGGACTGGTCGATCTTGAGCCAGGTCAGCGGCAAATGTTTGAGGTAGGAGAGCGAGGAGTAGCCCGTCCCGAAGTCATCCAGTGCGAAGCGGATACCCAGTCGACTCAGAGCCGCCATCTTGTCAATCGCCGGATCGATCTCCTCCAGCAGCATCGACTCGGTCAGCTCCAGTTTGAGCCGGTGTGGGTTGGCCCCGGTCTCGGCCACGACCGTCTCGACACTCTGCACGAAGGACGCTTGGGCAAACTGCAGGCTGCTGACGTTGACCGAAATGCTCCATTGCGCCTTGTCCGCTTGTGACTGCCATGCCGCCAGCTGACGACACGCCATCTCCAGAACCTGCTGACCAAGCTCGATGATCAGCCCGCTCTCCTCGGCCAACGGGATGAACTCGAACGGTGGAATCAAGCCTCGCTCTGGGTGGTTCCAGCGCACCAGCGCCTCGTAACCAAGCACCTGCCCACCCGCATCGATCTGCGGCTGGTAATGTACACAGAGCTGTCTCTCTCGCAGCGCCACCCGCAGCTCGCTCTCCATCCGGGTTCGAAGGCTGACCGCTGTCTGCATCGCCTCGTCAAAGAAACGCATGCAGTTGCGCCCTGATGCCTTGGCCTGAAACAGGGCCAGATCGGCGTTCTGCAAGAGCTGATCGGCCGTGGCTAGAGGACTGTCGGCGTGGCTGACACCGATACTGGCCGAGAGGCTGTACGCCTCGCCTTCCAGCAGAAATGGCCGCCGCATCCCCTCAAGCAGCCGTTCACCAACATGGCGCACCTGATCGGCAGCACTGTCGCTCTGTGCACTCAGTTCGGTGAGCAGTACGGCAAACTCGTCACTGCCGTTGCGTACCACCAGCCCCTCGCTACCGACCGCGCCATGGAGTCGGCTAGCCGCCTCCTGCAGAACACGGTCACCGGCGCTGTGACCCAGGGTATCGTTGAGATTCTTGAAAAGATCGAGATCGATGAAGAGCAGCGCACAGTGCTGCGGCTGGCGCTCGATGGCGCGCAACGCCTTGTCGAGTTGATCCAGCAGAAGACGCCGGTTCCCCAGGCCCGTGAGTGGATCGAAGTAGGCCAGCTGGTGGATCCGCTCCTGCTGGGCATTGCGCTCGATCAGGCTGGTACGAAACTGATCCACCGCTGCGGCAATGGCGTGGATCTCTCCGTGGACCCGATCGAGCAGACGGTCGATCTCAGGAATTTCGGGAGGATCATGGGGCTGTCGACCCAGCCGATCCATCGCCGCGGCAATGGTCAGCAGACAGCCACTCAGGCGCATCGCCACCCAGCGCCCGACCAGGTAGACCAGCAGCAAGGCCAGCAGCGAGAGGAGCAGCGTGCGCCAGTAGAGCTGTTCAATCAGCTCCGCATCGCGCTGCTGCATCTGTTGCACATGGTCGAGCAGGTTGGCACCGACCAAAAAGAGCAGGTGGTTGAACGAGGTGAAGTGGTCATGGGCACTGTGGATATAGCGATCGGCCGTCAGTGGGTCGATGGCGATGATGTCAGTGGCCATGATCATGAAGCGGCGATAGCCGTCAAAGAACTCCCCCAGCGCGCCGGCGTGCTGGGGATTGGCGGCCATGATCTCAGGCCGTTGCTCGAAGTAATCGATGCGCTGTTTCATATCAGCCAACGCATTGACCACATCGGAGTGGATGAAGTAGAGACTCAGCTCATCCAGCCGCCGCTCCTGGGCACCGCTGAGAGCATCACGCACCTGCTGCTGCTGCGCCAACACTCCTTCGGTCAGGCGGGCACTCTCCAGCTTCAGCGCCATGTAGTGGGCCTGGCGTGTGCGGTTGTCGTCAAACTGCAGTTTCAACTGGTAGAGCGTGACCAGACCGATCACGGCCGCGAGCACCACGACCACCAGCGGTGGTAGCAGCAGGATGGTCCGTAGCGTCCAGAGCCGTTTCACGGGGCGATTGGTGGCAACGTCTCAAGCAGTTCCGGCCACTGGGCCGGCTGGATGCTGGCCTGATAATCGAACCCATCCCCCAAGGGACGAAAGATCACCAGCGTTCCCTCCACGGCAGGAAAGTAGCCGATCAGATCGGCCAGATTGGGGGCGTGAGCCACCACCACCCGGTTACTGCCCGGCTCGACCGGCCGTTGCAGCAGACTCGCGGTCATCGCCACCACCGGTCGCTTTTCCTCGGTGGTCAGGTGAGCGGTGTACATCAGATCGCGCTCTACGGTCACCTGATCACCAAAGGCCAACTGGGCCGACTCGACGGCCCGGCATAGCGGACTGGCGAAGATCTCGCCGAGTGGCAGCGCCGCCTGCCGAATCTGCTCACCGACCCAGGCGATCTCGGCACGCCCGGCATCGGTCAGTGGCCGCTGGGTAGCACAGTCATCCAGATCGATCGGCACCTGATCGGGCTGTGCGGAATCGGTTGCGCCGTGGCGCAGGTAGAGGACAAAGCCACCTTCACGCACCGCTTCCAACAGTTCGGCCGTGGCCGGCTGCTCAACGAAGTGATCCTGCGACACCACCAACGAAGGGCTGCAGAGCGCAAGAAACACGACTGATATCGGCAGGATGAAAGGTTTTACCCGAACCATTTTCGCACCACCTCCGAAGGCATTCCGGCACTCCATTGTAGACCCTACACAGGCCCGATTATAGCCCGATTCTGGCCCGCTCCTCGGCATCGAGAAAGAGCAGCGGATCGACCCGGGCGTCGTTGACGCTGACGGTCCAGTGCAGGTGCGGACCGGTGGCGCGGCCGGTCATGCCGACAGTGCCGATCGGCTCGCCCTGGGCGACGATCTGGCCGGGGCGTACGCCGATCGTGTCGAGGTGGCTGTGCATCGTGACCAGACCGTGGCCGTGGTCGAGAAAGACGGTCTTGCCGTTGAAAAAGTAGTCGCCGGTAACGACCACCCGCCCGGCCGCCGGGGCGACCACCGGGGTGCCGGCCGGCGCGGCGATGTCGATGCCGTTGTGCGGGTTGCGTGGCTGGTCGTTGAAGAAGCGGCGCAGGCCGAACGGGCTGCTCATGCGGCCAGCCACCGGGACGATGAAGCGCGGCCATTCGGGGGCAGCCTCGTACCAGTGGCGAAAGGCGCCGAGGATCTCCGGCCGCTCGCGGTGAAAACGATCCAGGTCCGCTTGGGAGAGGGTCACGCGGCGATCGTCCGGCAGGGTGATGCGCTGTTCGGGATAGGCGTGGGCGGCCACGGTGAAGTCGTGGCGCTGGCGCGTACCGGCGTGTTCAACCTCGATGCGGTGCTGCCCCGGCGCGGCATCGAGCGGGATACCGACCACCGCGTGCCACTGGCCATCGTACTGTGCCAACCGGACCCGGTGGTCGCCGTAGCGCACCGCATCCGGGCGCGTCTCGCCCAGCGCGATCAGCGCCACCCCACCGGGGATCTTCGCCTCCTGCGGCAGCGCCGCCTGGGCCGTGGCCAGCGACGCCAGCCACAGCAGCATGATCAGACTACCCGTTTTCATCCCTGACCTCCTCGACCTGACAGATCAATTCACCCTGCCCCAAACGCAGCGAGAGCCGCGCCCCTTCACGGCACTGACCGGCGCGTCGCACCACCCGACCTTCACTGTCCCGCGCGATGGCGTAGCCACGCTGCAGAGTCGCCAGTGGACTCACCGCTTCCAACGCCCGCGCCTGGGTCAACAGCCGCTGACGGCGGCGCTCCAGCCCGTACTGCATCGCCGCCTGCAGCCGGCGATCCAGGGCATGGCAGCGCTCCTGCGCCTGGCTCAGCGCGTGGCGCGGCGAACGCTCACGCAGATGGCGATGCGCCGACGCCAGACGCAGCCGATCACGCGCCAGCCGCTGCCGCCAACCATGCAACAGACGCCGCTCCAGCTCGTCCACCCGCTGCCCCCACTCCTGCAACCGTCGCCCCGGATGGCGCAACCGCCCCTGCAGCCCCTGCAGACGGCGGCGCTGCTCGGCGAGCCACCGCTGCATGCGACTGTGCAAGACCCCTTCCAGCCGTTGCAGACGCGCCTGCCAGGCCGCCCGGTCGGGGCTGACCAGTTCGGCGGCGGCCGACGGCGTCGCCGCGCGCAGGTCCGCAACCAGGTCGGCCAGTGTGACATCGACCTCGTGGCCGACCGCACTGACCACCGGGATCGGCGACTCGACGATCGCTTGCGCCACCACTTCCTCGTTGAAGGCCCACAGATCCTCCAGCGAGCCGCCGCCACGAGTCACGATCAGCACATCACACTCGCCGCGCTCACCCGCGGTTCGGATCGCCCGCGCCACCGCCTGTGGCGCCTCGGCGCCCTGCACCGGGGTCGGATAGATCACCACCGGCAGTGCTGCCCAGCGGCGCGCCAGAACACTGAGCACGTCGCGGATCGCGGCCCCACTGGGCGAGGTGACCACGCCGATCTGCCGTACCCGCGCCGGCAGTGGCCGCTTGCGTTCGGCCGCCAGCCAGCCGCGCGCCGCCAGCTCTCGCTTGAGCGTCTCTAAGGCGCGCTGCAGGGCACCGTCACCGGCCTCCTCCATCTGCTCGGCAATCAGCTGATAGTCACCTCGCGGCTCATACAGCCCGACCCGAGCACGCAGACGCACCTGCATGCCGCTCTCCGGCACAAAGCGCAGCAGCGAGGCACGCATGCGGAACATCGCACAGCGCACTTGGGCGTTGCGATCCTTGAGGGTGAAGTAGAGGTGGCCGGAGGCCGGTCGCGACACGTTGGAGAGCTCGCCCTCGACCCACAGCAGCGGCATGCCGCTCTCCAACAGCTCCTTGACCATGCGGTTGAGCTGGCTGACGGTGAGCGCTGCCGCGCCCAGGCTGACCGGGGGCTGTTCCATGACGCTCAAGACTACCCGATTCGGCGCACCCCGTCGATTCCGTTCAGCGCCTCAATCGGCTAGAATGAGCCGGATCATCCGCCCACCGCGAGATCTGCCATGCTACGTATTTCCCAGGAAGCGCTCACCTTCGACGACGTGCTGCTCGTCCCGGCCCACTCCACCGTGCTGCCGCGCGAGGTCAGCCTCTACACGCGCCTGACCCGCGACATCGAGGTCGCCATTCCACTGGTCTCATCGGCGATGGATACCGTCACCGAAGGGCGCCTGGCCATCGCCATGGCCCAGGAGGGTGGCATCGGCATCGTGCACAAGAACCTCAGCATCGAGGAGCAGGCACGTCAGGTCAAGATGGTGAAGAAGTTCGAGAGCGGCGTAATCAAGGATCCGATCACCGTCTCGCCCCGTGCGACCATCCGCGAGGTGCTCGAGCTGACCCGCGCCAACGGCTTCTCCGGCGTGCCGGTGGTCGACGGCGACGAGCTGATCGGCATCGTCACCAGCCGCGATCTACGCTTCGAGACCGGCTACGACGACGCCATCACCACCATCATGACCCCCAAGGAGCGGCTGGTCACGGTGAACGAGAACGACCCGCGCGAGGTGGCGATCGACAAGTTGCGCACCCACCGCATCGAGAAGGTGCTGGTGGTCGACGACGCCTTCCACCTGCGTGGCATGATCACGGTCAAGGACATCCAGAAGGCCACCGAGAACCCGCACGCCAACAAGGACGACCAAGGCCGCCTGCGCGTCGGCGCCGCGGTCGGTGTCGGTGCCGGCACCGAGGAGCGGGTCGCCGCGCTGGTTGCCGCCGGTGTCGATATCGTGGTGGTCGACACCGCCCACGGCCACTCGCAGGGGGTGCTCGACCGGGTGCGCTGGGTCAAGCAGCACTACCCCGAGGTACAGGTGGTGGGCGGCAACATCGCCACCGCAGAGGCCGCCCAGGCGCTGGTCGAGGCCGGCGCCGACGCGGTCAAGGTCGGTATCGGCCCCGGCTCGATCTGTACCACCCGCATTGTGGCCGGGGTCGGTGTCCCCCAGATCACCGCCATCGCCAATGTCGCCGCCGCCCTCAAGGGGAGCGGCGTACCGCTGATCGCCGACGGCGGCATCCGCTTCTCCGGCGACCTCTCCAAGGCGATCGTCGCCGGGGCCGACACGGTGATGATCGGCGGTATGTTCGCCGGTACCGAGGAGGCGCCGGGCGAGGTCGAGCTCTACCAGGGCCGCTCCTACAAGGCGTACCGCGGCATGGGCTCGCTCGGTGCCATGACCCAGCAGCAGGGCTCCAGCGACCGCTACTTCCAGGAGTCGAGCGACGCCGAGAAGCTGGTCCCCGAGGGCATCGAGGGGCGCGTGCCGTACAAGGGACCGCTGCAGCCGGTGCTGCACCAACTGCTCGGCGGCCTGCGCGCCAGCATGGGCTACACCGGCTGCCGCACCATTGAGGAGATGCGCACCCAACCGCAGTTTGTGCGCGTCACCAACGCCGGTATGCGTGAGAGCCACGTCCACGACGTGACCATCACCAAGGAAGCACCCAACTACCGCCTGGACTGACATGACCGCAACCATCCCTGCCGGTGACATCCACGCCGAGCGCATCCTGAT
>SKWO01000014.1 GCA_007128895.1 Gammaproteobacteria bacterium | reverse complement strand
GCTCGAGGTCACCGAGGGCTTTCTGATCGACTTGGATGGGACGCTGATCCGCGATGGTCAGGCGCTTCCTGGTGCGGCACGTCTGCTGGAGCGCCTGCAGGGGCGGTTCATGGTGGTGTCGAACAATTCAACGGATGAGGCAAGTGGGCTCGCCCGGTCGCTGCAGCGACTGGGTCTTCCAATCACGGCGGAGCAGTTGGTACTGGCCGGCGAAGTGGCCGTCCGCTGGGTGGCACGTCACCATCCTCAATGGCGGGTCATGATCGCCGGCAGTGAGAGCTTGGTCGCTCTTGCACGCATGTTGGGTCTTGAACTGACACAACAGTCACCCGATGCTGTGTTGCTGGCACGTGATATCCATTTCGACTACCAGCGCCTGACTGGCATCAGTAACCTGCTGCGACAGGGGGCACGACTCTTGGTAACCAACCCGGATACGGCCCACCCTGGTGCGGGTGAACGGGGCGTCGTGCCCGAGACGGGTGCCTTGATGCAGGCGGTGATGGCCTGCTCGGGCGTCTCGCCTGACCGGGTCTTCGGCAAGCCGGAGAGCGCCTTGTTTGAAGAGGCATTGAGGCGGTTGGGAATCGAGCAAAGACGTGCGGTCGTGATTGGGGACAATCCACAGACCGATGGTTTCGGTGCCCACCGCCTAGGCATGCCTTGTCTGCTGGTTGGCGTGGGTAGTGGTCGGGTCGCCAAGAACCCCGACGGGTTGCTGGAAACGGTGTTCAATACCGTTTGAGCGAGAGCACCTCAGCTGTCTTGCGTATGGTGGCTGCCGAACCTTCATGGTCGCGCAGAGCGAGTGCGGCAACCAGCGCATCGACCACAGCCAGTTGGGCGATGCGGCTGGTCATGGCCTCGGTGCGAAACTGGGTCTCTCTGGCCATGGTGTACAGCGCGATATCGGTATGGGCCAGCAATGGCGACTTGCCGAAACTGGTGATCGCAATGGTGGTGGCGCCAGCCTCATGGGCCAGACGGGTCGCCGTCACGGTCTCGTGGGTACTACCGGAATGGGAGACAGTCAGCGTGGTCACATCAGGGTCGGTCAGCGAGGCGCTGATCGCCTGAACATGTGAGTCAACCACGACCTTGCATTCGAGTCCGATGCGGACCATGCGGTAGTGGGCGTCTTCAACGATGGGTGCCGCGCTACCAATGCCATACAGCTCAATGCGGCGTGCTGAGGCCAAGGCCTCCACGGCCTGTTGCAGTGCTGTCGCCGAGAGCACTTCCAAGGTGTCATGCAGGGCTTGGATGTTGCTGCTGAAGATCTTTTCCAGGACCGCGTTGGCACTGTCCCCGGGTTCAAGATCTTCATGGATGAACTGAACGGGTTGTACCAGCTCCTGTGCCAGCACGATCTTCAATTGCTGGAAGCCGGTGGCGCCGAGCTGTTTGCACAGGGTGATGACACTGCCCTCGCTGGCACCCGTTGCCTGGGCCAGTTCGGTGATCGACATGTGGATCACTTGCTGCGGCTGTTCAATGATAAAGCGGGCAATGCGTTGGCCGGTTGGCCGCATGCTGCTCAGCAAATGCTCGAGGCGCGTGAGTACACCGCTGACGATAGGACCTGGGTGGGTGGTCTTTTGCTTGCCCATGGCTTGGGCTAATGTTGCTCTGGGGTGGCGGGCCGCGGGTTGTCCAATGCCCGCCCGGTCTCGGTCAGGATGCCGCGCAGGATGTTGATCTCGGTCTGCTCAGGTCGGGCGCGGGCGTAGAGGCGGCGCAGGCGGCGCATCATGTGGCGCGGGTTGTTCGGGTCGAGGAAGCCGATGCGGTGCAGGGTCTCCTCTAGGTGGGCGTAGTAGCGCTCCAGCTCCTCGCTGGTGGCTGGGCGTTCGCCGGTGTTGTTGTCGTGACGCTCGGCCGGTGCGTGGTCGCGGCAGGCCAGACGCATCTCGTAGCTGAGTACCTGAACGGCCGCGGCGACATTCAATGAGCCGTAGTCGGGATTGGTTGGAATATGGACCAGGCGCTGGCAGAGGTCGAGCTCCTCGTTGGTCAGGCCGCTGCGCTCACGGCCGAAGACCAGGGCCACCTCGCCGCCGCCGGCGATCTCGCTGGCGGCCAGCTGGCCCGCCTCGCGGGGCTCCGATGTCGGCCAGCCAAGGGTGCGCTGGCGGGCGCTGGTGGCGATGGCCAGGGTGGTGCCGGTGAGCGCCTCGGCCAAGGTGGCGTGACGGGTGGCGGCCTCGAGCAGGTCGTCGGCACCGGCAGCACGGCGGGTCGCCTCGGCGCAGGGGAAGTCGGCCGGCTCGACCAGGGCGAGGCGGCTGAGCCCCATGGTCTTCATCGCGCGCGCGGCGGCGCCGATGTTGCCGGGGTGGCTGGTGTGGACCAGGACGACACGGATCGATTCAAGCATGGGGCGATTTTACCGCAGCCGACGGCTCTGCTGTTACAATATCGTGTTCACGTTACGGTTCAAGGCAGGTTCATCCCATGCATCCTTTGGTCAACATCGGCGTGCGGGCCGCGCGCGAGGCGGGCAAGGTTATCTCGCGTTCGTTTGGTCGCAGCGAGGCTCTCAACGTTACCAGCAAGGCGAGCAATGACTTCGTCAGTGAGGTCGATCGCAACGCCGAACAGGCGATCATCCGCGCCATTCGCAAGGCGTATCCGGACCATGCGATCCTGGCCGAGGAGAGCGGACACCAGCCCGGTAGCGAATATGAGTGGATCATCGATCCGCTCGACGGCACCACCAACTTCCTGCATGGCTTCCCGCAGTGCGCGGTCTCCATTGCCGTGCGCTGGCGTGGTCAGCTGGAAGCGGCGGTGGTGCTCGACCCGCTGCGCGACGAGCTCTTTACCGCAGTCCGCGGCCAGGGCGCGCAGCTCGACGGGCGGCGGCTGCGCGTGGCGCAGCGCAAGGGGTTGCAGGGCGCCTTGCTGGCGACCGGCTTCCCGTTCAAGGCACAGCACCATCTGGATGCCTACCTCGACTCGTTCCGCGCCCTCTTTCTCAAGGTGGCCGATATTCGGCGTCCCGGCTCGGCCGCGCTCGACCTGGCCTGGCTGGCGGCGGGTCGCATCGACGGTTTCTGGGAGATCGGGCTGAGTCCGTGGGATACGGCGGCGGGTGCCCTGTTGATTCGTGAAGCCGGTGGCGTGGTCAGCGACTTCTCCGGTGGTGACGCCTTCCTCGAGACCGGCAACGTGGTCGCCGGCCACCTGAAGGTACATGCCGAGATCATCGAGACGATCGCCCCCTATTTAGGCGATGCACTGAAGCGGTAAAGATTTTCCGTTTCGCGCCGCTACTCCTGTCAACGCCATACACTGACAGGAGTCGACCATGCAGGCAGCCGTCCCGCTCAAACCGATCAACATGCTTGAATCGGTGATGCAGAACGTACTGGGAGGCTTGGCCTCATTCAGCGCTGGCTTTGGTGAAGGTCTGGTGCCAGAGACGCTGCAGATCGAGGCGATTGAATCACTTTCGGCTGAAGAGGCCGAGCGCTGCTTCGGCAGAGTAGCGCAGCCTGAGCTGCGCAAGGCTGCCTGACCTTGGGCCGCGCTCAGAGGCGCGGCTGCTCCTCTTCTTCTACCCCTTCCTTCTTCGGCGGAATCAGGTCGGCACGGCTGACGCCCAGCGCCAGGGTGATCGGCCCGGCGACGAAGATCGACGAGTAGGTGCCGATCAGCACGCCGATGGTCAGGGCGATGGCGAAGCCGCGCATCAACTCCCCACCCAGAAACAGCAGCGAGAGCAGCACCAGCAATGTCGTGGTACTGGTGATGATGGTGCGCGACAGTACCTGGTTGACCGCGAGGTTCATGATCTCGGGTGGCTCCAGCTTGCGCACGGTGCGGAAGTTCTCACGTATTCGGTCGAAGAGGACGATGGTGTCGTTGAGCGAGTAGCCGATCACCGCCAGGATCGCCGCCAGCACGGTCAGGTTGAACTCCCACTGGAAGAGCGAGAAGAGCCCCAGGGTGATGATGACGTCGTGGAAGAGGGCGGCCACGGCGCCGACCGAGAAGCGGTACTCGAAGCGCAGTGAGACGTAGATCAGGATCAGGCCGAGGGCGTAGAGCATGGCCAGCCCGCCATCCTCGGTCAGCTCCTCGCCGACCTGTGGGCCGACGAACTCCTGGCGGCGGCGCTCGATCTCGAACTCGGTCGCCTCCTGCAGTGCGGCATAGATCGCCTCGCTCTGGTCGGCGCTGGCGACCCCCTCGCGTGGCGGGATGCGGATCAGCACCTCGCGGGCGCTGCCGAAGTGCTGAACCACGGCGTCTCCGTAGCCGATCTCGGCCAGGGTGGCGCGGATCTCGCTGAGCTCGGCCGCCTGCGGATAGCCGACCTCGATCAGGGTGCCGCCGGTGAAGTCGAGGCCGAGGTTGAGCCCCCGGGTCGCCAGCGAGCCGATCGACAGGACGATCAGGAAGAGGGAGAGAAAGAGGGCCAGCTTCCGCTTGCTGATGAAGTCGAAGGTCGGCGTGGTATCAAAGATTCTGCGCATCGTTTCTCTGCAGCTCCGTCAGATCGACAGCTTGTTCAGGCGTTTGCCGCCCCACGCATAATTGACGATGGCGCGGGTGCCGACGATGGCGGTGAACATCGAGGTGGCCAGGCCGATCGACAGGGTGATGGCGAAGCCCTTGATCGGCCCGGTGCCGAACATGAACAGGACCAGTGCCGCGATCAGCGTGGTGATGTTGGCGTCGGCGATGGTCGAGAGCGCCTTTTCATAGCCGGCATGGATGCTCGACTGGGGCGAGTTGCCGTTGCGTAACTCTTCTCGAATACGCTCGAATATCAGCACGTTAGCGTCGACAGCCATGCCTACGGTGAGCAGGATGCCGGCGATGCCGGGCAGGGTCAGGGTGGCCTGCAGCATCGACAGGACGGCGACAATAATGACCAGGTTCATCGCCAGCGCGACGTTGGCCACCATACCGAAGCCGCGGTACCAGAAGGCCATAAAGGCGAGCACCAGGATGAAGCCGAGGATCACCGAGCGTAGCCCCTGGTCGATGTTGTCCTGGCCCATGCTTGGCCCGACCGTGCGCTCTTCGATGATCTCGATCGGTGCCGCCAGTGCGCCGGCGCGCAGCAGCAGGGCGAGGTCGCGCGCCTGCTCCGAGGTGCCGACACCAGTGATCTGAAAGCGGGCGCTGAAGTGGCCCTGGATGGTGGCGACGCTGATCACCTCCTCCACGGTACGGGTGCGGCTGCGCGCCGTGCCGTCGGCGTCAACGACCGTCTCCGGACGGTTCTCGATGAAGACCACCGCCATCGGTCGGCCGATGTTCTCGCGCGTGGTCTCGCTCATGGCGCGGGCGCCGCGCCCGTCCAGCCGGACAAAGACCGCCGGGCGACCGCTGTCCTGCTCGAAGCCGGACGAGGCGTCGGTGACCTGGTCTCCGGTGATGATCAGTTGGCGGCGCAGCAGCACCGGGCTGCCATCGGTCTGGCGATAGAGCGCTGCATTGACCGGGATGCGACCGGTGGCGGCGGCCTCGTCCCACTCGTCACGCGAGCCGACCGCCATGCGGAACTCCAGTGTCGCGGTGGCACCGAGGATCTCCTTGGCGCGGGCGGTGTCCTGCACGCCGGGCAGCTGGACCACGATGCGGTCGGTGCCCTGCTGCTGGATCAGTGGCTCGGCGACGCCCAGCTCGTTGACGCGGTTGCGCAGGGTGGTGATGTTCTGCTGGATGGCGAAGCGCTGGATCTCGCGCGCCTCGTTCTCGTCCAGGCGGACCACGATGATCCGGTTGTCGTCCTGCTCGCGGTCGCTGTACTCCATGTTGCGGTATTCACGGCGCAGCAGCTCGCGAGCGCGGGCAAACTCCTCGGCGTCGCGGAAGAGGATGCGGATCTCGCCATGGCTGTGGTTGATGGTCTGGTAGCGGATGCGCCCTTCGCGCAGTACGGTGCGGAACTCGCCGGCGTAACGCTCGAGCGCCTGGTTGAGCGCCGCTTCCATGTCGACCTGAAGCAGGAAGTGGACGCCGCCGCGCAGGTCGAGGCCCAGGTACATCGGCTGACCGCCAAGGGCGGAGAGCCAGGCCGGGGTGTTTGGCGCGAGGTTGAGCGCCACCACGTAGTCGTGACCGAGCGCCTCGCGAGCGGCGTCGGCAGCACGCAGCTGGGCGTCGGTATCGCTGAAGCGCAGCATCAGTTGGCGCTCGTCGCGCTCGACCGAGTGGTAGGCGATGCCGTGGCGGTCGAGGGCCGCGACGACCTGCTCCTCGGTCAGCGCGGTGACCTCCGCGCCACGGGTGCCGGAGATCTGCAGTGCCGGCGATTCACCGAAGAGATTGGGCAGGGCGTAGAGCGCCGCGGCGGCAAAGACCACCACGACCAGAGCGTACTTCCACAGCGGATAGCGATTCATTTAGAGCGACTTGATGCTGCCTTTGGGGAGGATGGCGACGACCGCCTCACGTTGCATCTTGATGGTGACGTTGTCGGCGATCTCGACTTCGACGTGGGTCTCGCCGAGGTCGGTGATGCGGCCCATGATGCCCCCGCTGGTGCTGACCTCGTCGCCCTTGGAGAGGGCGGCGACCAGCGCGCGGTGCTCCTTGGCGCGCTTGAGCTGCGGGCGCACCAACAGGAAGTAGAAGATGACTGCCAGCAGGATCAGGGGCAGGAAGGTGGCGATCAGGCTCGGCTCGCTGGCGGCGTCCTGGGCCCAGGCGTTGGAGATGAAGAAGTCCATGCGCGTTGTATCCTAAGTCGTCAGGGTTCGGTGTTTGAAGAGCTGGGGATTATGCCACAGCAGGGTCGCGTGCGTCTCGCATGGCATGAAATTCACTTACGAAAGCATCCAGTCGCTGCTCGGCGATGGCGTCGCGCAGCCCCTGCATCAGCTCCTGGTAGTAGTGCAGGTTGTGGATCGTGTTCAGGCGTGCGCCGAGGATCTCGCCGCACCGCTCGAGGTGGTGCAGGTAGGCGCGCGAGTAGTGGCGGCAGGTGTAGCAGCTGCACGCCTCGTCGATCGGGCGCGGGTCGTCGCGATGGCGCGCGTTGCGCAGACGCAGCACGCCGTGGCGGGTGAAGAGGTGGGCGTTGCGCGCATTGCGGGTCGGCATCACGCAGTCGAACATGTCGATGCCGCGCTGGACGGCGGCGACGATGTCCTCCGGGCGGCCGACCCCCATCAGATAGCGCGGACGCTCGGTCGGCAGACGCGGCGTGGTGTGGTCGAGGATGCGCAGCATCTCCTCCTTGGGCTCACCGACCGAGAGGCCGCCGATGGCGTAGCCGTCAAAGCCAATCTCGGTCAGGCCGGCCAGTGACTCGTCGCGCAGATGGGGGTACATGCCGCCCTGGACGATGCCGAAGAGGGCGTTCGGGTTGTCTGCATGGGCGGCCTTGCTGCGCGCCGCCCAGCGCAGCGAGAGCGCCATCGAGTCGCGTGCCTGGCGCTCGTCGGCCGGGTAGGGGGTGCACTCGTCGAAGATCATCACGATGTCGGCGCCGAGGCTGCGCTGCACCGCCATCGACTCCTCCGGCCCCATGAAGACCTTGCTGCCGTCGAGTGGAGAGCGGAAGTGGACCCCCTGCTCGGTGATCTTGCGCAGATCGCCCAGGCTGAAGACCTGGAAGCCGCCGGAGTCGGTCAGGATCGGGCCGTTCCAGTGCATGAAGTCGTGCAGCCCGCCGAAGCGGTCGAGGATCGCGGTGCCGGGGCGCAGCCAGAGGTGGAAGGTGTTGCCGAGGATGATCTCGGCGCCGGTCGCGCGCAGCTCCTCCGGTGTCATCGCCTTGACCGTGCCGTAGGTGCCGACCGGCATGAAGGCCGGGGTCTCGACCGTGCCGCGAGCAAAGGTCAGGCGACCGCGGCGTGCTGCCCCGTCGCTGTGTAGCCGTTCGAACTTCAAGCGCCGGCGTCTCGCTTGTCCTTGACGATCATCGCATAGGCCGAGTGGTTGTGGATCGATTCGAAGTTCTCCGATTCGACTGTATAGGCGGCGATGCGCGGTTCGGCATTGAGGCGGGCGGCGACGTCACGCACCGCATCCTCGACGAACTTGGGGTTGTCGTAGGCGCGTTCGGTGACGTACTTCTCGTCCGGCCGCTTGAGCAGGCCGTAGAGTTCGCACGACGCTTCGGCCTCGACCAGGTCGATGATGTCCTCGATCCACATGAAGCCGTCGAGACGGGCGGTGACGGTGATATGGGAACGCTGGTTGTGGGCGCCGTAGGCGGAGATCTCCTTCGAGCAGGGGCAGAGGCTGGTCACCGGCACGACGATGCGCAGGGTGGTGGTCGGGCGTTCGCCGCGCATCTCGCCGATGAAGGTGACCTGGTAGTCCAGCAGGCTCTCGACACCGCTGATCGGCGCCTTCTTCTTGACGAAGTAGGCGAAGCTCATCTCGATATGGCCCGACTCGGCCTCCAGCGTCCGGGTCATCTCGGCCAGCATCTCCTTGAAGGTCGGAACCGAGATCTCGCGCTCATGCTTGTTGAGGATGGCCACAAAACGGGACATGTGGGTGCCCTTGAAGTTGTGCGGCAGGTCGACGTACATGTTGAAGGTGGCCACGGTGTGCTGTTCGCCACCGTCGCGATCGCTGATCCGCACCGGGTGGCGGATCCCCTTGATGCCGACCTTGTTGATCGGGATGCTGCGCCGGTCGGCACTGCTCTGTACGTCGGCGATCTCGTGGCTGTTCTTGGCTGTCATGCGCTGTTGTCCTCGCTGTAGGTGACGCACGCGGTATCGGTCTCCCAGAGGGTGACGGCACTCACGCGCACGTGGTCGCCATCGAGTTCGCGGGCAATCCGTGCGAAGAGGTCGGCGGCGATGTTTTCGGCGGTCGGGTTGAGGCGGTCGAACGGTTCGATTTCGTTCAGATAACGGTGATCCAGGCGGCCGGCCTCGCGTCGGGCCACCTCCTTGATCTGCTTGAAGTCAATGCCCATGCCCAGTTCGTCAAGACGCTGGGCGATGACCTCGACCTCGACCTTCCAGTTGTGGCCGTGCATGCGGCGACAGTCACCCGGGTAGTCGCGCAGGGTGTGGGCAGAGGCAAAGCCGGTGACGACTTTCAGTTTCCAGATGCGGGCCATGGCAGATAAAGTTGATCGTTTATGTAGGAGATATTGCCTGACTTGCGTCAAGCTGGCAAGGCAGGCCGAGGCGTGCACGCACGGCGCGCTCGATGCCGTCGGCATCAAGGCCGCACTCGGCGAGCAGGCGCTGGCGGTCACCGTGTTCGATGAAGCGGTCAGGCAGGCCGAGCTGCAGCAGTGGCCGCTCCACGCCAAGGCCATTCAGCGCCTCGGCCACGGCGCTGCCGGCACCGCCGGCCGTGGCATTCTCTTCCAGCGTCACCAGTAGCGTGTGGTTGGCGGCGACCGACTGCAGCCGCGCCAGATCGAGCGGCTTGATAAAGCGCATGTCGACCACGCTGGCGTCGAGCCGTTCGCCGGCCGCCAGTGCGGGGGCGACCATCGAGCCGAAGGCGAGCAGGGCGACCTCGCATCCCTCGCGCACGACCCGGGCCTGGCCGATCGGCAGCGGTTCGAGGGTTGCGTCAGGGGTGTGGCCCGGGCCGCAGCCGCGTGGATAGCGCACGGCTGACGGACCGTTGTGGTGCAGTCCGGTGGAGAGCATCCGGCGGCACTCGGCCTCATCGGAGGGGGCCATGATGACCAGCTCGGGGATGCAGCGCAGGAAGCTGAGGTCGAAGGCGCCGGCGTGGGTCGGTCCATCCGGCCCGACCAGCCCGCCGCGGTCGATGGCAAACAGTACCGGCAGCCGCTGCAGGGCGACGTCGTGGATCAGCTGGTCGTAGGCACGCTGCAGGAAGGTGGAGTAGATCGCCACCACCGGGCGCAGGCCGTCGCGTGCCATGCCGGCGGCCAGGGTGACGGCGTGCTGTTCGGCGATGCCGACATCGAAGTAGCGCTCGGGAAAGCGTTCGGAGAAGGCGACCAGCCCGGAGCCTTCGCGCATCGCCGGGGTGATCGCGACCAGGCGCGGCTCCTGCTCGGCGGCGTCACACAGCCACTGGCCGAAGATCTCGGTATAGCTTGGGCCGGTGCCGGGCGTGGTGCTCTTGCCGGTCTTGGGGTCGAAACGGCCGACGCCATGGTAGGCGCACGGGTTGGCCTCGGCCGGGGGGTAGCCCTTGCCCTTGCGCGTGACCACGTGGACAAACTGGGGGCCGTTCAGCTCGCGCACGGTGCGCAGCGTGCGAATCAGATCGTCGAGGTCGTGGCCGTCGACCGGCCCGATGTAGTTGAAGCCCAGCTCCTCGAAGAGGGTGCCGGGCAGCACCATCCCCTTGACGTGCTCCTCGGTACGGCGGGCCAGCTCGCGCACGCCGTCGGGCATCACGCTGAGCACCCGCTTGCCGCCCTCGCGCATGCCGTGGTAGAGACGGCTGGAGAGCAGGCGGCCGAAGTAGTTGGAGAGGCCGCCGACATTGGGCGAGATCGACATCTCGTTGTCGTTGAGCACGACCAGCAGATCGGCATCCAGATCGCCGGCGTGGTTGAGCGCCTCGAACGCCATGCCGGCGGTCATTGCACCGTCGCCGATCACGGCGATGGCGCGGCGCCGGCTGCCGCTGGCGCGCGCGGCCAGCGCCATGCCCAGCGCGGCGCTGATCGAGGTGCTGGAGTGGCCGGTGCCGAAGGCGTCGTAACGGCTCTCGTCGATATTGGGAAAGCCGGAGAGGCCGCCGTGCTGACGCAGCGTGGCCATCGCTTCGCGGCGCCCGGTGAGCAGCTTGTGTGGATAGCTCTGGTGGCCGACATCCCAGACCAGACGGTCGTGTGGGGTATTGAAGACGTAGTGCAGGGCGATGGTCAGCTCCACCGTACCGAGGTTGGCGGCCAGATGGCCGCCGGTACGGCTGACGTTCTCGATCAGGCAGTCGCGCAGCTCACGCGCGAGCGCAGGCAGCGCCTCCATGGGGAGGCGGCGCACGGCATCCGGTGAGTCGATGCGGGCGAGCAGGGGCAGGTCGGAGCAGGGCATCAGACCCTCAGTCGAGGCAAACGGGCAATGATGGTGCCTTGCGCCCTATGATGCAACCCCAAGGGAAGCATTGATCCACGCCGGTTGGATCAGCCCTCACGCTCAACGATCCAGGCGGAAAGCTGGCGCAGGGGTTCGCCGGCCTGACCAAACGGCTCGAGCAGGTCAAGCGCGGCCCAGTGCAGCTCCCGCGCCCGTTTACGGGCGCCTTCCAGGCCGAGCAGGGCCGGATAGGTCACCTTGCCCCGCTCGGCGTCGGCGCCACTCTTCTTGCCGGTGGCGCGCTCATCACCCTCGACATCGAGCAGGTCATCGCGGATCTGGAAGGCCAGGCCCAAGAGGCTGGCGACCTCTTCCAGCGCGGTACTGGCACGAGCCACCGTTTCGTCCGCGCAAATCAGGGCCATTCGGGCCGTGGCGCGGATCAGGGCACCGGTCTTCAGCCGGTGCAGCTGCTCCAGGGCATTCAGGTCGAGCGACTGCCCGGTGGCTGCCAGATCGAGTGCCTGACCACCCACCATGCCGGCATGGCCTGCGGCGGCCGCCAGCTCCGCCATCAGCCGCAGGCGTCGTTCGGCATCAAGACCGCTGTGCGCCTCGCCCAGGTGGGCAAAGGCGAGTGTAAGCAGGGCGTCGCCGGCCAGAATGGCCGTTGCCTCGTCGAAGGCGCGGTGCACGGTCGGGCGGCCTCGGCGCAGGTCATCGTCGTCCATGGCCGGCAGGTCGTCGTGGATCAGGGAGTAGGCGTGGATCAGCTCAATCGCCACGGCGGCGCTGTCGAGCCGCTCCGGCGGCAGATCGAGCGCCTCGCCAAAGGCGTAGACCAGCACCGGGCGCACCCGTTTTCCGCCGCCCAATACGGCATAGCGCATGGCCTCATGCAGGTGGGTCGGCGGCTGCTCGGGTGAGGGCAGGGCGGCGTCCAGAGCGCGTTCGATCCGGGCGCGCCACGGTGGCAGCCGTTCGGCCAGCGGCTCAGTCATCGTCGACACCGGCGAAGGGCTCCAGCTCGTTGCGGCCGTCGCGCTGCATCAATATCTCGACCTTCTGCTCGGCGGTGTCGAGGGCGGTACGGCAGTGGCGCACCAGGCCGATGCCACGCTCGAAATCGGCCAGCGCCGCCTCCAGCCCCTGTTCACCCCGTTCCATGCGTTCGGTCAACGCCTCGAGCTCCTGCAAGGTCTGCTCGAAGTCGGCCAGTCCGTCCGGGTGCTCGGTCGTCGTCACGTTATGCTCTCCCTGCACTTGACAGCCCGGCGAGGCCGGGACTAGTGTACCAACCCTGCATTTTGGGTTTTTTCGCCCGCCGGGGCAAGTGATCGGAGACGACCATGAAATTGAAGGGCAGCAAGACCGAGCAGTGCCTGAAGGAGGCATTTGCCGGTGAGGCACAGGCCAACCGCCGCTATCTCTACTTCGCCTCGCGGGCCGATGTCGAGGGCTACAACGATGTGGCTGCCGTCTTTCGTGCCACTGCCGAGGGTGAGACGGGGCATGCGCATGGTCATCTGGAATATCTTGAACAGTGTGGTGATCCGGCCACCGGCATGCCGTTTGGTCCGACGCTCGACAACCTCAAGTCGGCGATTGCCGGCGAGACGCACGAATATACCGATATGTACCCAGGCATGGCGCGTACCGCCCGGGAAGAAGGCTTCGACGAGATCGCCGACTGGTTCGAAACCCTCTCCAAGGCGGAGCGTTCCCACGCCAGTCGTTTTCAGAAAGCACTCGATTCCGTTGAAGAATAAGGAGAAATACGATGGCCAATGAAGGATATCATGAACCGGTGGAGGAGCTCTCTGCCGAGACACGCGACATGCACCGCGCCATTGTCTCGCTGATGGAGGAGCTGGAGGCCGTCGACTGGTACAACCAGCGCATGGATGCCTGCAAGGATCTGGAGTTGAAGGAGATTCTGCGGCACAACCGTGATGAGGAGAAGGAGCACGCAGCGATGGTGCTGGAGTGGATTCGTCAGCGCGATCCCGCTTTTGATCACGAACTGCGCGACTACCTCTTCACCGGCAAGCGCTTCAGCAAGATTGAGCACGATCACTGAGCCGAGCTCCGGTCGCCGGGCCTGTGCAACAGGCCCGGCCCGCTTTTCACTATGACTGCACTGACCCGAGAAGAGCTGCTCTCCCTCGAGCGTTATGCCGAGGTGCGTGACGCCTTTCGTGCTCGGGTGATCGAACACAAGCGCCGGCGGCGGGTTGCCCTGGGGCCGCAGTTGATGCTCCACTTCGAGGATCGCCTGACCGTCCAGTACCAGATTCAGGAGATGCTTCGCATTGAGCGGATCTTCGAGCCCAAGGCGATCCAGGAGGAG
>SKWO01000069.1 GCA_007128895.1 Gammaproteobacteria bacterium | reverse complement strand
GTCGGATCAATCAACCAGGTGCCCGTCTGCCCCTGCTCAGCACGGGTAGTTATTTGCACGTCTGCAGCTATTTGTACTTTCGCAGCACTGGTCTCGATAAACCCGCCATCGCCGCCATCGGGCGCGCTGGCATCCAGCGTGCCGGCCACTTCGATGCGGTCATTCTCCATGCCGCCGAGCAACAGGATAGTGCCGCTGTTGTGGTCGCGGCTGAGGGTACGAGCCTCGGTGGTGCCGGTGTGGTTGATGACGGTGCGGGTCAGCTCGCCGGCGGCCTTGGCGGTCAGCAGCACGGTGCCGCTGTCGGCACGAATGGCGCCGCCCTGTTCGATCAGGGCATCGATGGCGCCCTGCTCAATCTCCAGCTTCACCGGCCCACCGAGGTCGAGCAGGACACGGCTGCCGGAGCCAAGCAGCACATCGCCCTGGTTGGCGGTAATACTGCCGGTGTTCTCGATGCGGGCGGCAATCAAGGCGATGTAGCCGCCATCGGCGGCGCGCAGATCGCCGTGGTTGACGATGCTGCCGATACTATCCCCCTCGAAGGTGAAATTGCCGGCGAGGAAGTCCTCGTTGCTGAGCGACAGGGTAGAGGCCACCAAACCACCGACGTTGACCTGAGCGGTGGTGCTGAATATCACCCCGTTGGGGTTGAGCAGAAAGACCTGCCCATTGGCATTGAGCGCCCCCTGGATCTGCGAGACATCGGAGCCGATGACCCGGTTCAGTGCAATCGCACTGGCCGAGGGCTGGTTGAAGGTGACGCTGTTGCCCTGGCCGATGGAGAAACTCTGCCAGTCGATGGCCATGCGGCCCGTGGTCTGGTCGATGACCATGTGGCCGCCGCTTTGGCTGATGCTGCCGCTGCCAGCGGTGACCGTGCCATCGGTAGGTAGCGTGGCGTGCACCAGACTGGAGTGGACCAGCAACAAGGCCCCGGCCCCGATCACTGCGGCGCTGTGGCTGCCGACCACGCCTGAGCGTGGGCTTCTGGTCTTGCCCCGGCGGGAGCCGATCTCGGCGGCGACCTGCCAGAGGCCCAGCGTGGTGTTGAAGATGAGGCGGTAGATCTTGTTCATGGCTGTGTCCTCCAGCGACAACAGTGGCATCTTGTTGCCACTGTAGCCCTTGGGCCATTAACAAGTCTTGAACAGGTGGCTGTCAGTTCGGTTTTTGTGCCGTTGACTCGATGGCGCGATTTGCCAAGCCGTGGAGATGCGCCAGCATTGCCGCCCGGGTGCCGGGCGCAGCGGCTTCCAGCAACTGAGCGGTTTCACGGCTTAACCAGCGCAGGCCGTCAGAGCAGTCGGCCAGCAACGCGTTGACCTGCTTTTGGGTCAGGCCGCAGACCTCGGTGCCGAAGCGGCGCATGAGATTGATGGACAGGAATCGTTTGGTGCCCTGCAGGGTCAAGGCCTGCACATCGTTTTTGATATACGCGGTGGTGCACACCACATCATAGATGGGTGCCAGGCGGACATCCTGCATTCCGGAGTATAGGACGCCGAAGTTCTTCAGATGGGCATCCCCGTTTTGCAGCAGCTGATTCAATACCATCGCCTTGAAAAACTGTGCCATGGCGTGTTGCTTGTGTACCGGGCTGACAAAGACGTTGATGCTCTTGGCCAGCTGCTCGTAGCTGCCTTGATACTTTTCATCGCGCGACTTGGCCTGTAGCACACAAAAATCTTCAAAGCCCCAATAGCCGCCCTGAGGGTGCCGGTCAAAGCGGCGCAGGATGAAGAAACGCTCATCTTCGGAGAGGAAAAACGTCGGCACATCCACCTTGGCCTGCCTCAGGCAGGACATGCACAGCCACTCATTCAGGGCCAGGTGTGGGTAATCATCGCCCCAGGCCTTGACCACGAAGTCCTCGATCTGCAGCGTGGCCTTGTCCAGCAGCTGTGCCAGTACCTTGGGCTGCACGCCGCTGAGCGGCGAGCGCAAGGCAAAGCGCTCTACCAACTCACCAAACAGTGTTGGCTGGTCGCCCCGCAGCAGATCCTCCAGGCTCAGCCCTCGCTCTGCCGCAGGTGGCTGATCGGAGAGCGTCACGCGCCCCTTGAGGCCAGGAGCCAGCAGTGCCAGCAGCGAAAAATCGTCCTTGAGCCCCAGCTTGGCGAAATGCTTGCGGATCACCGCGAGCAGGTAGCCCTCCGGCAGGTGCATCTCAAACAGGGGGAACAGCCGCCGATGAACATAGCTCTTGGCCCGAACCGGCATTGCCAGCGAGGCAAACGCAGACGCATCCGTGCTGTGGTAGTTGAGCAGGTACTCAAATTCGGTGGCCCGGATCAGCTCACCCACCGGTTGGCCTGAGACCAGCAACGGCAGCCTATTCATCTGCCCGCGCTGCCAGGAGCTCTTCAAAGGTGGGTAAGGGCGACTTGGCCACTGGCGTGAGGGTGAAGCCCAGGTAATCGAGCATGGCCGATACCTTGCGCAGCCCGATATCGCCCGAACGCCCCTGCTCGAAGGCATTCAGGGTACTGCGGGAGATCGCCAGATCGCGCGCCATCTGCTGCTGCGTCACGCCTTGGGACAGGCGCGCTTCTTTGACGAATTGGCCGAGTTCAGGCAGGTGCATGTGTTCAGAATAATGGTCATGAATCATGATTTCAGGCCATAGTGTAGAATATTTCGCACATTCTGGCAAGCATGCCCAGCTGTGACTATAGGCTGAGCACCGGGTGTTACTCGACGCGTGCCAGGCGGCTGCCCATCAGGTTGGCGATGAGCTGGATGTAGGCAAGTTCGACCTCGTCCCAGTGGTGGCCCTGGAGTGACTCGAGCAGGAGCAGGCCGTTCAGGTCACCGCCCTGGAAGATAGGTACGGCAACGAGGCTGCGGATGGCGAGGTGATCGAGCAGTTGGCGGTCGGCCTCGCGCGTGTTGCGTACCCGGTCGGCGTGCAGTTGCAGTGGCTGGTAGTTGTAGAGGCGGCTCAGCCAGTCGCTTAACTGGGTGTAGCTCAGCGGCAGGGGTGGGTTTTCGTGTGGTGGCAAGTGGCTGGCGTGCCAGGTGAAGCGTAGCTGCAGGTCATTGCCGCTGAGCTCGATCACGCTGCAGCGGTCGGCGTGGCAATGGCTGGCGGTGCGTGCGAGGGCGTTGCGAATGCCGGTGGGCAGGGCATCGTCGGTGAGGGCCAGAAAGTCGGTGGAGATGGAGCGTACCAGCTCTTCCAATTGACCGCGTTGGACCAGGGCACGTTCTGACTGACGCCGCTCGATAGCGAGGCGGGCCAGATCGGTGGCTCCGAAGATGTGGGTGATCTGACTGCGTTCGGGGCTGCATGGCTGACGGTGATAGATGGCGAAGGTGGCCAGGACTCGCCCTTTCGAAGAGAGGACAGGATAGGACCAGCAGGCGTGCAGGCCGGTGGCTTTGACCGACTCGTGCCACGTTTGCCAGTAGGGGTGGTCGATGATCGATTCGTGGATCACCGGCTGTGCGGTGGCAGCGGCGGTGCCACAGGCGCCGGCACCGACGTCGATCGGTATCTCGCCGGTGGTCTGGTTGTAGCTGCCGGGCAGACTGGGGGCGGCAGCCAGGCGCAACCGGTGGCCGGCAGGGTCGGCCAGCAGGATCGAGCAGAGGGCGCCGGGGTGCTCGGCCTCGTAATCGAGCACGATGGCTTCGAGCACACGCTCTATTGGCTGATCACTCGAGAGCAGGGAGAGGATGTGGCTGCGACGCTGCTCGCGTGCATGGCTGTGGCGCAGCGTCGTTGTCTGTTCCGCCACCTGCTGTGCGAGCAGGTGGCGCTGGTGGCGGAGCAGAAGCGCGTAACCGAGCAGCGAGAGACTGACCAGCCCAATGGTGAACAGGAGTGCAGCCGGCAGCAGCCAACGAGGCACGACTTCAACCTCAACGGGGAGTTGGCTGGTGTAGAGCCAGCGGTTCATCATCCGCTGGACGTCGTTTGGGTCCAGCGTGGCGATGGCCTCGTCGACCGCCTCCTGAAGGGCTTCATCCTCCAGACGCAGGCCAACCCGCAGGCCTTGGGTATAGAGGCCGGGCAGGGCGCGGAACTCACCCGGTGAGGCGAGGCGCGAGAGCAGGTACATGGCAACCGGGTAGTCTGCAACGAAGCCATCGACTTTGCCGCTCGCTGCAGCCAGGATCATGGCCTCGTTGTTGGGGTAGTAGACCCTGGCAATGGCCGGATGGTGTTGGGCCATGTGCATCGCTTCGTAGCTGCCGGTCAGGACGCCGATGCGATAGGCGATGGCGTCGTCCACGGTCATGGCCATGGAGTGGCTGGGCAGGAAGAGGTGGGCGCTCATGTGAAAGAGCGGAGCCGTAAAAGTGAAGAATTCGGACCGCTCCGCTGACTGAAAGAGACCGCCGTGCAGATCGGCCTCACCGCGCCGCACCCGCTCGATGCTCTCGCCCCAGTCTGCCAGGTCAAAGGTGATCGGGCGCCCCAGTTGGTGGCCGATCTGCTGCCACAGCTCCACCAGCAGCCCTTGTGGCGCGCCATGGTCGTCAAGCCAGGCAAACGGAGGCCAGGCGCGGTCCTGGGCTATCACGAGGGGTGGGGGGGGCTCCGCCTCGGCGTGTGCGGCTGGGACGGCCAGCAACAGGCCAAGGAGTGCAACCAGAAGGGCAAACGGCGCCGCAGATCGCTGCGTATTACCGGATCGGTTCAGCATGAGGCAAGTGTACCGTAAAGCGACTGCCCTGTCCGGGCTGGCTGGCCACGTGAACCCGCCCGCCATGCAGGCGGGCGATGTGGTCGACCAGATAGAGCCCAAGCCCAAGACCGGGGGCGGTGCTGCCCTCGACCCGGAAGTATTTTCCGAAGATGGTGCGCTGATCCTCTTCGCTGATGCCGGCGCCCTGGTCGGTAACGCTGATGTCGACACCCCCTTCGGCCTGCAGACGCCCCTGGATCTGAATCAGGCTGCCTTCGGGTGAGTACTTGATGGCGTTGTCGACCAGGTTGTGGATGCAGATTTCGAACAGCTCGCGGTCAACCTGGATGGTGCACAGGTCGTAGGTTGTCTCGATCCGATGGCGTCCCTGATCGATCTGGCGTCCGTAGGCGGCGATCCCCTCAAGGGTCTCGGGCAGTTCGATCCAGGCGGCATTGGAACGCCATACCGAGCCATCGAAACGATCCAGCGTGAGTGCCTTGTCGACCAGCTCACCCATCCGCTGTGCGGCACTCTGAAAGCGTTCGATGGCGCGACGGCGCAGGGTAGGGTCGCGTCCATCATCCGCTTCGAGCAGATCGCCGGTCGACTGGATGACAGTCAGTGGGGTGCGAAACTCGTGTGCGACCATGCGCAGGAATTGGCGCTGGGCGACTGCGGCCCGCTGCTCCTCCTCCAGTGCCTCCTCCATGCGTTGACGCGCCAGCTCGATGTCGCGGGTCAGACGGGTGCGCGCCTCGACCTCCTCGCTCAGCAGGGCATTGGCTCGTTGCAGCTTGCTGGTGCGTACCCGTATCCGTGCCTCCAGCTCGTGCTCAGCCTGCCTGGCCGCTTCCAGTGCCGCGTTGCGGGCGTGATCGTGCGCCTGCTTGGCGCGGCTGAGGGTGTCGAGTACGAAGAGCTGGATCAGCACCCAATGCAGTATTGTGCCGATCAGGATGCCGTACTCGACCATGAAACTGTAGTCGGCCAGTCCAAAGACATAGAGTAGGCGCAGGCTGGCAGCCAGGATCAGGGTGAGGAAGGCGACCAGGTATAAGCGCGCGGCGCGATGACCAAGCCAGGCCAGCCAGGCGGCAAAGAGGCTGTTGGTGGTGAAGATCAGCAGGGCGAGGAGCCAGAGCACGGCGACTGCCGCGGCCTGTTGGCCGATCAGCAGTAGCAGGGTGCCGCCGCAGGCGGCCAACAGCACCAGGTGGCGGTAGTGTCGGCCGAGCCGGGGTGCATGTTGCTCTGGTTTGAGCAGGACGGTGAATATCCCCCAGAGCGAGATGATCAGTCCGACCTGGAGCGGGGCCATGATCCACTTGATCGGGTGGCCGCTCTCGGGCTGGACAAGAAGCAGGTAGAAGCCTTCTAAAAAGAATGTGTAAAGCGACAGCGTCGCGACGTAGCTGAAGTAGACGAGAAAGATGCGCTGACGCAGGGTGACCCAGTAGAAGAGGTTGATCACGACGATGACCAGCGCCGCGATCAGATAGCCGCCGTAGACGGCCGAGTCGATGGTGTTCCAGAGGTGGAAGGCGTCCGGTTGCCACAGGGTCAGGCGTGCCTGCAGCGAGGTGCTGCTGTGCAGGCGCAGGTAGAAAGTCTGGCTCTCGGTGCTCTCCAGATCGATGGCAAAGAGGTGGTTGCGGTCACCGATCTCGCGCAACGGCCACGGCTCGGTGAAGCCGGAGTGGCTGGCGGTATGGCCACCGGTGCCGTCCGGGCGGTAGAGGGTGACCCGGTCGAGGTGGGGCGGCTCTACGCGGAGCCACCACAGGCTTGGGGCGTCAGCCGGTCGCTGCAGGGTGAAGCGTAGCCAAGCCGCGGCAGAGGTGAAGCCGAGGGTGAGGTCGTCGGTGAGCGGGCTGAAGGCGCCGGCCTGGTCGGCGGCCACCACCGCGTCCAGGCTCAGCGACGCGTCAGGATCGATCAGCAGGGCGAGGTGGCCTTCCAGCGGGAGGCGCTCACCGCCGGCTTCGACCATAACGACTTGGGCGAGCGCGGGTTGGCTGGCGAGAAGCAGAAGCAGCAGCCAGCGCAACATAGCGGTCTACCCGTCTCCGTGTGCGGCGTCTGTGGCGCTGTCGACCTGTTCCACCGGAAGATTGAGTTGATAGCCGATACCTGGAGCGGTGGCAATGATGTGCTGCTCCGCGCCAGGAGAGAGCTTGCGGCGCAGGCGCGAGATCAGCACCGGGAGCGACTCCGGGGTGATCGACGCATTGCCCTGCTCGAGAAGTGCCAGAATGCGGTCGCGCGCGACCACCTGGCCACCGGCACGCACCAGGCAGAGCAGTAGCTCGAACTCGCCACGGGTGGTGGAGAGTGGCGGGCCACCCTGGGCAGACAGGATGCGCCGCCGGGCATCGAGCAACCAGGGACCGAACCGCCACTGCTCCTGCGCCAACTGGTTTCGCCCGAGTTGGCGTTGCAGGAAGTTGCGTACCCGTAGCTCCAGCTCACGAATGTTGAACGGCTTGATGACGTAGTCGTCGGCGCCGGCGTCGAGCGCCTTGAGTCGGGTCGCCTCGTCGCTGCGGCCACTGACGACGAAGAGGGGGGCCTGCGAGGTCTTGCGCAGTTCACGCAGCAGTTTCACGCCATCGGCGTCGGGCAGATTGAGGTCGAGCAGGATCAGGTCGGGCTGCTGGTCGGCCAGAACAAGGCGAAAGTCGTGACCGCATCCGGCCTCGACCACGGCATAACCCTTGAGGTCGAAGTAGTCACGCAGTGTGGTGCGCAACGCCTCGTCATCCTCGACCAGCAGCAGACGGTGCATGGCCGCCTTAGAAGAAGGTGCCGTCGAGGGGCGAAGAGGCGCTGGCGTAACGCTTGCGCGGCATGCGCCCGGCCAGATAGGCCTCGCGCCCGGCCTCAATGGCCAGCCGCATCGCGTTGGCCATGCGCACCGGGTCGCCGGCCTCGGCGATGGCGGTATTCATCAGCACGCCATCGCAGCCCAGCTCCATGGCGATCGCCGCATCCGAGGCGGTACCGACGCCGGCATCGACCAGCACCGGCACCTTGGCGTTCTCGACGATCTCAAGGATGTTGTAGCGGTTCTGGATGCCCAGGCCTGAGCCGATCGGGGCGGCCAGCGGCATCACCGCACAGCAGCCGATCTCCTCCAGACGGCGAGCGATCAACGGGTCATCGGAGGTGTAGACCATCACGTCGAAGCCGTCGGCCACCAACCGTTCGGCCGCTTCGAGGGTGGCGACGACGTCGGGGTAGAGGGTCTTCTGGTCGCCGAGTACCTCCAGCTTGACCAGTGTATGGCCGTCGAGCAGCTCGCGCGCCAGGCGGCAGGTGCGCACGGCGTCGTCGGCGGTGTAGCAGCCGGCGGTGTTGGGTAACAGGGTGTACTGCTCCGGCGGCAGCACGTCGAGCAGATTCGGCTCATCCGGGTTCTGGCCGATGTTGCTGCGACGGATCGCCACGGTGACGATCTCGGCGCCGCTCGCCTCGGTGGCGCGGCGGGTCTCGTCGAAATCCTTGTACTTGCCGGTACCGACCAGCAGGCGCGAGCGGTACTCGCGGCCAGCGATGATCAAAGGGGGCTCACTGCGGGTGCTTGGGGTCATGTGTGGTTCCTGTCAGCCGCCGCCGACGGCGTGGATGATCTCCACCCGGTCGTCGGCATGGAAGGTATGGTCGGCAAAGGTGGAGCGCGGCACGATCTCGCCATTGACCTCCATCGCCAGTCGGCGCCCGGCCAGGCCGAGCTGCTCGATCAGCGTGGTGGCGGTGGTGGTGGCGTCGATCTGGCGTGGTTCGCCGTTGACGAGAATCTGCATCGGCTATTCACCTTGGCTGTCCTGAGCGTACTGGTCTATTCTAACACCATGCAGCGCGACGTCATCGACATCAAGGACGCCGTCACTCTCGACGGCCTTTTCCGTGAACGGGTGCGGCGAAGCCCGGATTCACCGGCCTACTTGGCGTGGGATCGCCGCGCCGAGCAGTGGCAGCAGCACACTTGGCGCAGCATGGCGCAGCAGGTGGTGCGCTGGCAGCACGCCCTGGGTCGCGAGGGGCTGGCCCACGGGGACCGGGTGGCGCTCAATCTACGCAACTGCCCGGAGTGGGTCGCATTTGATCAGGCGGCGCTGGGCTTGGGTCTGGTGACCGTGCCGCTCTATCCGGATGATCGGCCAGATAATGTGCGCTACATTTTGGACGATGCCGGCGTGCGGTTGCTCTTTCTGCAGGATGCACAGCAGTGGCGCCGGTTGAGCGAGGCGCTTGACGACTGTGCCAGCCTGATGCGGGTCGTGCTGCTGTACGGCGAGGACGACGACCAGCGGGTCACCGGCCTGCAGGATTGGCTCGGCGAGGCACCGGACGACGCCGAGCCGCAAGGCCACGACGCCGCCGACACATTGGCCTCGATTGTCTACACCTCCGGCACCACGGGGCGGCCCAAGGGGGTGATGCTCAGCCATGCCAACCTGCTCGGCAACGCCGCCGCCTCGCTGGCGCGGCTCGACTGCTTTTCGAGCGATCGCTTTCTCTCCTTCCTGCCGCTCTCGCACACATTGGAACGGACCGGTGGCTGCTATCTGCCGATGATGGCCGGGGCACAGGTCGCCTTCGCCCGCTCGATCCCCCAGCTGGCCGATGACCTGGTCCAGCTCGCGCCCACCGTGATGATCGCCGTGCCGCGTATCTTCGAGCGGGTCTATGGTCGACTGCAGGCGCAGCTCAAGGGGCGTTCGCCGTTGGCGCGTGGTCTCTTTCACCTCGCCGTCGCCACCGGCTGGCGCCGTTTCGAGCGGCGACAGGGGCGCGCCGGCTGGCATCCACAACTGCTGCTCTGGCCGCTGCTGGACCGGCTGGTGGCGCGCAAGGTGCGCGACCGCCTTGGGGGGCGCCTGCGCGTCGCAGTCAGTGGTGGCGCGGCGCTCTCGCCCTCAGTGGCACGCCTCTTCATCGGCCTCGGTATCGAGCTGGTTCAGGGCTACGGGCTGACCGAGGCCAGCCCGGTGGTCGCGGTCAACACCCTGCAGGACAACCTGCCCGAGAGCGTCGGCTGCCCACTGCCCGGCGTCGAAGTCCGCCTGGGCGAACAGGATGAGCTACTGGTGCGCTCTCCCGGCGTGATGCAGGGCTACTGGAACAACGAAGCGGCGACCCGGGATACGGTCGACGCCGAGGGGTGGCTGCATACTGGTGACCAGGTGCGCATCGACGAGCAGGGCCATATCATCATTACAGGCCGGATCAAGGACATTCTGGTCCTCTCCAGTGGTGAGAAGGTGCCGCCGGCCGACATGGAGACGGCAATCTGTCTCGATGCGCTGATCGACCAGGCGCTGGTGGCCGGTGAGGGCAAGCCGTTTCTGGTCGCGCTGCTGGTGCTCAACCCGGAGGAGTGGCCGGCGCAGGCCGAGGCGCTGGAGCTCGACCCCGATGACCCCGGCAGCCTGGAATCGCCGCGGCTGCACGCCCTGCTGATCAAGCGGGCCAACCAGCAGCTGGGCGCCTTCCCGCGTTACGCCCGCATCCGGCGAGTGGCCGCCACGCTGGAGCCGTGGACTGTTGATGACGGCCTGCTGACCCCGACCCTGAAGACCCGCCGCAATGCCGTGCTTGAGCGCCATGCACACGAGATGGATGCGCTGTTCGAAGGGCTGGGCTAGAATAGACCGGTCAGATGAAATGCGCGGGTGTAGCTCAATGGTAGAGCAGAAGCTTCCCAAGCTTACGACGAGGGTTCGATTCCCTTCACCCGCTCCACTTCCCCTCTCTGTAAGTCAGCCTGGTACCTCCCCATGAAGAAGCTACTCAAGATCGGCGGTATCGGCCTGGGTCTTGTCGTTGTTGCGCTGATCGCCGCGGCGGCCTACCTGGCGGCCACCTTCGACCCCAACGCCTACCGCGACCGGGTTGGCCAGCTGGTCGAAGAGCAGACCGGGCGCACGCTGGTGATCGCCGGCGATATCGGGCTCGCCTTCTTCCCCTGGTTGGCGGTCGAGCTGGAGGATGTCACGCTCGGCAATGCGCCGGGCTTTGGTCCGGAGCCGTTCGCCCGTCTTGATCGGGTCGATGTTCGGCTGCGACTGCTGCCGCTGCTGCGGCGCGAGGTAGAGGCCGGTGCCGTCGTGCTGCGTGGGCTGGAACTCAATCTGGCCCGGGATGCCGCTGGCCGAACCAATTGGGACGATCTGTCTGGTGACACAGAGGCCGAGCTCGACCGGAGTGGTGCGGCACCACTGGCGGCGTTGGCGATCGGTGGTGTCGATGTGGTGGATGCGCGGCTGGTCTGGGATGATCGGTTGGAAGGGGTGCGCCACGAGCTGCGCCGGATCCATCTGGCGACCGGTGCGATCGAGCCGGACCAGCCGATCGATCTTAACCTCGCCTTTGAACTGGTCTCGAGCGCTCCGGCGCTGCAGGCCACGGTCGATCTGCGCACTCGGCTGGTGCTGGCGGCGGCGCTCGATACCTTGCGCATGGAAGGGCTCACGCTGCGGCTCGATCTCGATAGTCAGGCGCTGCCTTCGGGCGTGGTCGCGCTGGAGCTGGCCAGCCTCGACAGTCGTGCAGGCCACCGCCTGATCGACCTGAATGGCCTCAGCCTCCGGGCCGATCTGCGTGGTGACGGGCTGCCCGGCAACCAGCTCTCTGCCACGGCCCGCGCCGATGCAAAGGTCGATCTGGAGGCGGGCACGTTGGCCGTGGCGCCCTTGCAGTTGAATCTGGACGAGACCGAGGTCACCGGACAGGTGCGGATGAGCGACTTTTCCAATCCGGGGATCCGCTTTCAACTGGCTGTCAATGGCATCGATCTTGATCGCTATCTGGCGGCATCCAGGGAAAATGACGCGGGCGCGGGAGAGTCGGCCTCCGCCTCGGAGGGTGGTGATATGGCCATCGACCTGCCGGTCGAAACCCTGCGCGGGCTCGATCTGGCCGGTGATCTGACCGTTGGCCACCTGCGGGTCAGTGGTCTGCGTGCCAGCGAGATTGCCATGACCCTGAACGCCCGCAACGGCGTGATCGTGCTCCATCCCGCCACGGCGCAGCTCTACGGCGGCAGCTGGAGCGGCCATCTGCAGCTCGATGTGCGCCAAGCGCTCCCTCGCTTCGCTGTCGACGAGTCACTGCACGGCGTGCGGCTGGGTCCGTTGCTCCAGGACCTGCTCGACGACGCGCTGCTTACCGGCACCGCCACGCTGAATGCGACGCTGGAGGCGCGCGGCAACACGGTCGGTGCGCTGCGTTCCTCGCTGGCCGGTCGTGGCGATTTCGAACTGCGTGACGGGGCGGTGAAGGGGATCAATGTGGCTGAGATCATCCGTAACGCCGAGGCGCGGCTGCGCGGTCGACCGATCGAGGCCAGCGACGAACCGAACCAGACCGACTTTGCCGAGTTGCGTGGCAGCTTTACCGCCAGCGGTGGCGTGATCAGCAACAACGACCTCTATGCCCAGTCGCCGTTGGCACGACTCAACGGCCGCGGCACGATCGACGTGGGCCGTGAGCGGCTCGACTACCGGCTCGATACCACCCTGGTCGGCACCCTGGAAGGGCAGGGTGGGCGCACCCTTGAAGAGTTGCGTGGCGTGACCCTGCCGATCCGTATCCAGGGCAGCTTCAGTCAGCCGCGCTTCACGCTTGATCTGGGCTCGGTACTCGAGTCGCGTCTGCGCCGTGATGCCCAGGAGCAGGTCGACCGCCAAGTTGATGAGCAGCGTCAGCAGTTGCAGCGCCAGATCGACGAGGGTGCCCGCGACCAGTTGCGTCGACTGCTGCGCTGATGCACCGCTGGCTGCTCCTGCTTGGTTGGCTGGCCACCCCGGCGCTGGCGACAGTCGAACACGTTAAGGTCAGCCAGCAGGAGGGTCGTTACGAGATTGTGGTGGAGGCGCTGCTGCAGGCGCCACTGCCGGCAGTCCATGCCCTGCTGGCTGATCCGGCCGGCTACCCCGCACTGAATGATCGCATCCGCGAAGCGCGTCTGCTGGGTGAGCCGGCGGGTGGTGTTCAGCGGGTACGGATCGTCAGCCGTCCCTGCGTGTTGCTGGTCTGCACCACGCTGACCCAGGTGCAGGACTTTACCTATACCGATGATCGCGTGCACGCCGTCATCGTAGCCCAGGGCAGTGACTTCCGCGAGGGGGTCAGCGAGTGGCGGCTGCGTGCCGAGGGTGATGCCACCCGCCTGAGCTTTCAGGCCCGGTTGACGCCAGCCTTTCGTGTGCCTCCGCTGCTGGGCCACTGGGCCGCGCGGCGTGCCTTGCGCAACGAGACGCTGCGCACCCTCGAGCGGCTTGAGCTGTTGGCACGGCAAGCGCAGCCGTGACCGGCGCGTTGGCCGATGCCCTGCTCGCCTGGCACCGGCGTGAGGGGCGCCACGACCTGCCCTGGCAACAGTCGCCGACACCGTACCGGGTCTGGGTCTCGGAGGTCATGCTGCAGCAGACCCAGGTGGCGACCGTCATCCCCTACTACCAGCGCTTCATGCAGCACTTTGCGACGTTGCCCGAGCTGGCCGCGGCCGAGTTGGATCAGGTGCTGCATCTGTGGAGTGGCCTTGGCTACTACAGCCGCGCGCGCAACCTGCACCGAGCGGCACAGATCGTCATGCAGCAGCACGCCGGTGAGTTGCCGCAGCAGCACGAGGCACTGCAGGCGCTGCCCGGCAT